>DATJAY010000002.1 GCA_035515795.1 Candidatus Acidiferrales bacterium
AGGTTGTACCGGGAAATCCTAATAACAACTCCGCACTCGGCTCGCCGTATCAGATCTTCTGGAACGGAGTTCCCAGAGCACTCCTCTCCGGTGATAGACCACAGTTTCCCGAGGGTGTGCTGCATGATGGTACAGTAAAAATAAAAATTACCGTCGGTCCGTCGGGCAGTGTTTTGGCGATGGTCCCCGTTGAAAAAGCGGACTCTCGCTTTGAGGAAGCTGCCATGACGGCGATAAGAACGTGGCGTTTCAGCAGGCTCGCTAGGAGCTACCCGCAGGTTGATCAACAGGCGACAGCGACATTCGTTTTCAAATTAGAGTGATATATGGCGGACCTGAGATCGCCCGTTGATGTTCGATCAGAATTAGGACTCGTGGCCTCACGGTTGAGAGACTCTTTCGGCGTTCCACAACGTAAATCTAGACTGCCTGCTCCTCTCGATCTTCTCATTGCAACCATTCTATCTCAAAATACGAACGACGTAAACAGCCATAAGGCATACACCAATCTCAAGAATCGCTACCCTGACCTTCGAATGCTTGCAAAAGTCCCACCGAGGAAAATCGAAGCGCTTATTAAAGTCGGCGGAATAGCAAACAAGAAAAGCAAAGTCATCAAGCGAGTATTGAAGGAAATTGAATGGCGGTTTAAGAAATTCGATAGGAGAAGTCTGCGGAAAACCGAAAGAGAAGAATTGATTGAAAAGCTTAGGAGCCTGAACGGGGTCGGCTACAAAACAGCTTCGTGCGTGCTCTTGTTTTCTCTCGGTGACAATGACGCATTTCCAGTCGATACGCATGTCCACAGAGTCTTGAACAGACTTGGAGTTGTCAGTCGGACAACTCCGGACAAAACTTTTCTTGCTGTCAAAAATCAGATACCGACGGGTCGTGGGTATGAACTGCATCTAAACCTGATAAAATTCGGAAGGAGAACCTGCACGGCTCAGAAGCCGCGTTGTTATGAATGCTCGCTTTACGATATTTGCAGATGGAAAGAGAAGGCGTCTCAGGTTCCGGTATTGAAAGACAAAAGCAAACGAAAAGATTTCGAGTTTATGCTGCTTGAAGGAGTGTGAATATTTTGGAATGAGTTACGCTGCATCCGGGCGATCCGCACACGGTGGTAGTGTCCCTAATTTGAATTTATCAGGACAACGGTTTAACTTTCTGCGCAGGACGCACGAATTTCGAGGATTCCTTGCGGAACTAAAGGTTCGCATGAAAGACAGGCGCTATGGATCAGAACAATCATACTCTTGATATAGGTTGCGGTCAATTTTGTCTGGGCGGCGCTATCGGCATCGATAGGAAAAAATATCCGGCGGTAAAATACGTGCATGACTTAAACGTTGCACCTTGGCCGGTAGAGGAAACGTTCACTTATATGCGCTGCCAGCATGTGATTGAGCACATTACAAATCTGGAAGTACTGGTGTCCGAGATTTTTCGACTCGCGGAAAATGGTTGTATTGTCCATTTCATTACTCCGCATTTCAGCTCTTCTGCCAGTTGGGGGGATCCCACTCACATCCATCATTTTTCTCTGAGCTCCATTCCGCAGCTATTCGATATGGTCCTGGGAAAAGAAAAATTTGTTTTGTTGAAAAATGAAATAAAATTTAACGGCTCGATCTTCGAATTGATTGGCTGGTTGATCTGCAGAGTCTCACCCAAAAAGTATGAAAAGTACTTTGCGTGGAGACATCCGGCAAATGAAATTAACACTGTAATAAGAATCGTCAAGTGACCGTCGAGTCAGGTGAACGATACTTGGGGATCAGATGGTCGGAGAAATGAAACGAACATTGTTGTATGCCGCATTGGTGTCATTACTATTGTCCTCGTGTGATCGGGGAGATGAAGCACTTGTCGAGACGCAGCAATATAATCAGCGGTCGTCTGGCAGCCTCAGTCTTGGCAGGGTCAATTCCATAGTTGTGCAGAACCAAATGGGCCCGGTAATTATTGAGGGAAGTCCGGATACCTCCGTGATAGGATGTTTTATGGACAAAACGGTTTCTGCCGAATCGCAGGAGGAAGCAGATCAGGTTTTCTCCGAAATGGTCACCGGGTTGCAGACGAACGGCGATACCGCCTACGTAAGTGTTCAGGTGCCGACGGGATCTGTTTCTACCAGTTCATTGCTTTCGCTCACTTTGCCGGATAGAATTCCGTGCATCCTTCGCAAAGTCAGCGGAACAACTGATGTCGCGTATCTCCAAACAAGTTTCGTAGGTGAGAACGTTGCTGCGACCACTATCCGCGCGCATGAAGGGAATTGTGTGTTGAATGGATCTAGTGGGGACGTCTCTATTCAAATCTCGCTTCCTGACAGCGGGCTCTGCAGAGTCAATTACGATTCTGGAAACATCTCTGTCGGAATTCCTACATCTACCTCATCATTGTTATCCGCACAGACGGGAGCTGGAACAATTCTCTATTCAGGGATCGTCATAAACGACCTACAGTCTACGTCGCATTCGCTGACCGGTAGAATGGGCTCAGGTCGTGGTCGCATTCAACTCATAACAGGGAAGGGGAATATCGGAATTACCGGTTATTGATTGCGCCTGTATTGATACTCTGTAAATAGAATTACAGGGCGGCTGTTGCCGGAAGTTGGACCGTTCGGAGAATTATTTCCGCAGCGGGAAAGTGAGTTATCTCAAATTGATTTTTGTCCCTCACTCAAAACGACAGGGCCACTCCAATTCCCGCTCCCCTTGGATATGAGACAGGGACCAACGAGAGCTTGGTTTCCTCCGTGCTATTTTTTTCGGAAAGTGTCACGCCAATCGGATGTGCCGCAATTTCCCCAAATGAATAACCGAGCACGAGTGCGAGAGGATAATCGCTCCACCAGTGAATGCCATAAGCTACCAAACTTGACGAGATGGCGCCGAGTGCGACATAGCCGACGGGTCTGAACCATGTGAGCTCAGGATAGTCGTCAGCAATCACAACAAGAGTGGTCGTTGCCGTTGCAAGATGTCCGGAAGGGAAAGCATCATAATGCGGGACGTGTTTCGAATATTGAATTTGATTCGGGAAAAATCTCCAGGCGCCGGTTCTCTTGGTTGCTACGAATGGACTCTCTCGACCGGTTATGTGTTTCAGAAACTGAACTACTCCGCCGCACGCCAGTATGGCCTCAGTTGTCTCGCTTGCGGTCCTTAAGGCGCGAGTATCGTCAAACACGAAGCCGTATGCAGCGAATGCACCGACGATTCCGAACTGGAATCTTCCATCTCCTGTAAAGACCATCCAGTTACTGAACCGGTGGAAAGTCGGAGATTCGTCGTACCATTTCGTCTCCGTCCAGTACCATTGTCGATCCGTCACTATGAAAACTGCTGTCGCCCCAGTTACCCCCACAATCCATGGAATATTTTTTAGCTGAAACGTCTCCTTCGAATATTCCACCCAATCTCCGGGAATTCTAGCGATCATGTCGTACCATTTCGGCAAGTATTCGTCGGTAGATTCCACGGACATGCTGTCTCGGGACGAATGCGAAATTGTCGCTCCGGTTACTGTCGTGTCGCGAGGGGACTCGTTTGGATTTTCACACAGTGCAGATGAAGCGTAGAATGACGATAGGAAAAGGCATACCACAACCACGAAACTAAACTTCCCAATGGATTTAAGCATGACTTGTCAGCACTCGCTCATTTCTCGTTGAGAGAATCTTAAGAGACGAGAGACTCTGAATCAAGAGATTAACTGATGTGATTATAACCTTGTCGGGCTTCTCTCTCATATGACAGGCCGGCGAAAGGTTTACTCGTATCTCAACGCTTCGATTGGGTTCAAATTGGCAGCTTTGCGCGCTGGGTACCAGCCGAAGAATATTCCGATAGCCGCCGCAAATGCAAACGCAAGGCCAATCGATTGTGGCGAAATAACTATTGGCCACTTCTGAAGATTGGAAACAAATTGGGAAGTCAAAACGCCCAATACGATCCCGATAAGTCCGCCGGCAAAACTCAAAGTCAATGCCTCAATCAGAAACTGCGTCAAGACATCGTTGCCTCTGGCGCCAACCGCCATCCTGATTCCGATCTCTCGTGTTCTCTCTGTTACTGACACGAGCATGATATTCATGATTCCGATCCCGCCCACGATCAGCGATATTCCGGCGATGCTTGCAAGTAGAAGTGTCATCGTTTGTGTCGTAGCATCTGCCGTACTTGCAATTTGTGTCTGGGTTCTTACCGTGAAATCGTTTGCCTCCCATGTCGTCAGCTTGTGCCTGTCTCTAATTAGCGCCGTGATCTCATCACTTGCTTCATTGATAGCATCTTCAGATATCGCTGAAGCGAAAATCACGTTCGCATAAATTCCGCCGACGAGTTTTTTCAAAACTGTGGAAAAGGGAGCAATGATAATATCATCTTGATCATTCCCGCTTGCATCCTGACCTTTCGCCGATAGAACACCGATAATCCTGAAAGGAAGATTTCCGATTCGGATTGTCTGGCCGACAGGAACCGAATTTGCCCCGAATAAGTTCGTCACAATGGTCTGGCCGACAATACAAACCTTTGTCTCACCGCGCTCATCCGATCCTGTGAAGTAACTGCCGCTTTGCAGAGGCCAGGCTCTTATGTTGAAGTAGTTTGGATAACCGCCCCATATAGCAGTACGCCAATTTTGGTTATTTGCAATAGTTTGTTGGACGCTTCTTACAACCGGTGTTACATATTCAACTGCGGGACACTGTTTGCTGATCGCGATTGCGTCATCTTCCGTGAACCGTGTAAATGTCGCCGCTTGCGTTCTGACTCCGCTTTGGTTCGAGGCGCCAGGAAAAACAATTAACATGTTTGTTCCCAGAGATGCAATCTGCGCTTTGACCGCATTACTTGCTCCTTGCCCGATTGCAAGCATTGCAATCACAGCGGCGACACCGATGATGATTCCCAACATCGTCAGGAAGGAGCGAAGTTTATTCCTCCCAAGCGAACGGTAAGCAATTTTCAAAATGTTAATAACTTTCATGCTTCTAGTTCTTCCTCTAACACCGGGATCTTTGGCAATTCTTCAGAGGCAATTTTTCTATCTTCAACAGTGACAAGACGGTTTATCTTTCCGTCTTTGAACACGACATTTCTTCGCGCATATTGGGCAATGTCCATCTCGTGCGTTACAAGGACAACGGTGATTCCACGTTCATTGAGCTTCTGAAAAATTTCCATGACTTCAACGCTTGTCCGTGTGTCTAGATTTCCCGTTGGCTCATCTGCAAGAATCACGACAGGATCGTTCACCAAAGATCTTGCGATTGCAACCCGCTGCTGCTGTCCACCTGAAAGTTGATTTGAATAGTGCTGGGCTCGTTCGGCAAGTCCTACCGCATTAAGTGCATCCAGTGCCTTCTGTTTTCGTTGGGACGAAGAAACAGAGTTTGAATAAAGAAGCGGCAGCTCGACATTTTCCAAAGCGGTTGTTCTTGGCAGAAGGTTGTACGCTTGGAAAACAAAACCTAACTTTTTATTTCTAAGACGGGCAAGCTCATCACGATCCATTTTTGCGACTTCAATACCATCCAGAAAATATTCACCGCTCGTCGGCGTATCGAGGCATCCCAGGATATTCATGAAAGTTGACTTGCCGGAACCGCTTGCTCCCATGATAGCAACGAACTCACTCTTATTGATGTCAAGGCTAATTCCGCGAAGCGCGTGAACTTCGAAGTCACCCATTTTATAGATCTTGACTATATGTTTTACAGAGATTATCGATTCGGACATACCTTTAGAATCTCCTCTGACCACCGGGAGCAAACGGATTACTTTGCGTGCTCGAAGATTGGGTCAGAGTGCCGACTGCCACATCGTCATCTTCTTTAATGTCGCCTTGCACTTCTGTATTTGTTCCATCGGACAAGCCAAGCAGTACACGGACCGATTTTATTTGTTTTCCATCAACAATCCATACTCTGAAATAACTTCCGGGAGTTAAATCTCGCGTTTGGGCTGACTGTCCACCACCCATTCCGCTGTTCATTCCACCTCCGGATCCCGTCCCTGAGTTGCCATTGCCATTTTGCTTCCACCGCTGCTGCATCTTTTGCTTGATTGAATCAGGAAGCTGGCTCATCATTTGTTTAAGGTAATCAGTTGGCGGCGTGAACCGCAGTGCAGTCGTCGGGACCTTTAGAACATCTTTTGCTTCTGCAATATTGATCGTTATGTTCGCGGTCATACCCGGCATTAATCTCAAACCCGGATTCGGGGCCTCTATTATCACGGTATATTCCACGACATTTTGCACGGTGGTAGGCTGCAATCTTATTTGCGAAACACTCCCCTTGAAAACTTCAGTAGGATACGCATCGACAGTGAATGTAACAATTTGACCGACTTTCACATTGCCGACATCACCTTCATCGACTAACGCTTGCACTTGCATTCGGGATAAATCATTTGCAATGGTGAACAGAGTAGGTGTACTGAAACTCGCCGCAACGGTTTGTCCGAGGTCAACGGCCCTTGAAATCACGACTCCGCTTATCGGGGCTCTAATGGTCGCATAGTTTAAGTTTATATGTGCCTGATCAAGAGCTGTCTGAGCTGTTTTGACGTCAGCCTCCGCACTTTCGTATGTTGCTGAAGCTGCATCATAGTCGGCTTGAGAATCGAGATTGCGATCAAACAATTGTTTCACTCTGTCGAAACTGACTTTCGCTTGATCAGCGGCGACTTTGGCTTTTTGCAAATTTGATTCCGCTACTTCAACACTTGCCCACAGAAAAGTGGTATCCAATTTCGCCATGATCTGTCCTTTTCTCACGCGCGAATTCCAGTCAACAAATAACTGCGCAATTGTTCCCGAAACCTGCGTGCCGACTTGTATAGTCGTATCGGCGGCAACTGTTCCCGTCGCTGTGACCACGACATCAAGATCTCCACGCGACACTTTCACAGTCAACCACTTGGGGTCTTCGGTTTTTCCTTTCGAAACAAAAAACGCAACTCCGCCAACTAGTGCCAGAGCGATGACAACCGAGGTAATAATTGTTTTCTTCTTTTTCATCCTATCAATTCTCGTTTCTACTTTATCGTTCCCATTGCTCTCTCCAGTCTCGCATAAGAAACACTGTAATTGTAGAGAGATTGAATGTATGCAATCCGGGCGTTTGCCAGAGCCACTTGAGCATCTGTTTCCTCTAGCGCGGTTCCGATCCCGGAATTGTATCTTGCCACCGCAAGCCTAAGTGCCTCGCTCGCCTGCTCGACGAGTTTTCTGGAAGCCTGGATGCTTTCACTCGCTTCCTCTAAGGCAAATTCTTGTTGTTGAACATCCAGCAGCAGAGACTGAATAACCAGATCATTAGACGCTTCGGCAGTTTTAAGGTTTGCCCTTGCCTGGTCGATACCGGCATCGAGTGCGAAGCCTTGAAAGATCGGAAGCGAGAGAGTAACTCCGATGTTCCATCCTGGATAGAGAGGAGACGGGTTCAGATTGCGCCAGTTGTATCCTCCCGTCGCATAAATGCTCGGGAGATTAGCAGTCCATGCCGATGCTAAGAATTGTTTGCCGGCTTGAACCTGTGCTTGACTTGAGAGAAGCTCAGGACGGCTTCTTAGTGCCGTGTCGATTGCTGCCTGCACATCGATCTTGACATACGAGACTTCCAAAATATCCGATAGCAAAAAATTGTCCGGCAGTTGCTGACCGATCGCATTCTCAAGCTGCACGCGCGTGATCTTCAAATTGTTTTCTGCCTGGATCAGGCTGACGTTCGCGTTAGCGAGAGTAACTTCAGCGTTGACGACGTCGTACTGCGGGGCAGTCCCTGCTTTATAAAAAGCCTGGGCCTGCTTAAGATGATCCGCTGCCTGCTGGACAGTTTCCGAATCCACTTCGCGGACACGCTCCGCGGCTAAATAATCATAGTAAGAAATGTAAGTGTTGAGAATAATGTCTTCCGTCGAGGCCCTTGAGTTTTGGTCCGATGCATCGACAAGGTCTGCCGAACCGGAAACTCTTGTGATCGTTTTTCCGAAGTCGAAAACTAGCTGCTGAGCTTGAAGTCCCGTGGTGTAGTTATCAAAAAATCCGTTGATTGAACGATTGCCCACGATGATTGTGCCACCATTGCGGGTCAAAGCAGCTTGCGCCGAAATTTGCGGGTAAAGCGCGGACCTCGATAGCTCCAGGTTTGACTCCGATGATTCTAAGCCGCCTTCGGCTATTCGTATTGACGGATTATGCTTCAGTGCAATCTGAACGCAATGCTCCAGTGTGAGAGTATCCGACTGGGCAAACGACAACGCAGGAATAACGAGGCACAAGAAAATATAATTCTTCATAGATTTAGATGTTGACCTTGTTTATAGACGGTAAATTTGAAAAGAAGTTCGACATGCGCGAGCGATTCGTGAATCGCCCTAAAGTTTGTATCCGATCTTTCTGAGGAAATCGTGGCGCGTTTTCTTATCCGCATCCGTCTCGATCCCTTTTGATTTGACCCCGTCGATTACTCCGAGAACTCCTCTACCTTGTTCGTCATCCGCGATGACGACCTGTGCAGGATTTCCGGTGGCGCAATAAATATTTGCAACCTCGGGAATATTTTTTACCGTGTTAAGTATATTGACGGGAAATCCATCCCGCATGAAGATCAGAAAGACGTGTCCGGTGGAAAGCTTGAACGCATTCTTTTTGGCCAGCTCGGTCAGCTCGTCATCGTTCCCCGAAAACCGTACGAGTGCGGGGCCTGATGACTCGCAGAATGCAATTCCGAATTTCATCTGTGGAACGGTTTGTACGATTGCTTCATGTAAATCTTCGATCGTTTTTATGAAATGAGACTGTCCCATGATGAAGTTTACATCTTCCGGTTTTTCAATAGCGACAACCTTCAGTTCCATTTTATCCTCCCATGTTAGATTTCAATTAGAATAGCGTGGTTGCGTCGCAACCAGCCTGAGTCCAAAACTTCGATGTTGCAGGCGTATATTTGTTTCCCTGTTTAAATGGGGTCGTGGCACAACGTTGTGATTCCTGTCGGGTACGGAAATTAATTCTGCAGAACATGATTAAACCGGCTGCCCTCTGTGGGATCGCAGAGCGGCTCGTTGAGTGGTGCTTTGCGGCAAAAATATTTAGTTCTTATTTCTTGCTTGATTTTTTTCGGTCTAAAACCGTAAAACTGTCGACTTGGATGTGCTGGAGATGGTCGGGGCCCGTTCCTTTTATTTTATATTCAATCTTCTCGCCGGCTTTGAAAGGGCCGATGATTGCAGTCCAGTAGCTGTTGTTGCGGGAATAATCGTTGTATCTCCATTCCGCCTCAACGGAATAGTTGCTTCCCTCGGACGTCTTATTTGAAACGGTAATTTCCACCGTTATCGACTGTCCCAGTTCGACCGGGTAGCTGCCGATCCATAAAACAACCTTGTCGTTATGGAATACTTCTGCGGGTGTTCTCGGGGCGTCTTCTGTGTTGTGCCAGATTACCATCGGATTAAATGAGCCTCAGTATGTACATCGGAAAAAAAATTCAACGCTTTAAAAAACTGTCCGCTTCAAGCCTCCATGGTACTATTAATGTATATACTTGATGCCTTAACCGCAATACCTCCCATGTTACGATGCCGCACGTTCGGTGGATCAGTGACATGGCGGGTGCCCGACTCACTCTCATTATTTTTCCGAAGAAAATCCGTTGAGTATGAATTTTCCACTGGATCTGCAAAATGTGCGTATGGTCTGCACGTTTTTCCCAAATGGGATTTTCAGCCGATGAAAATAAAATGATTTGACACATATCTTGGCATTCACATTGCCTTTTGGAAATTGGTAGCACCAGTGAAATCATTCTTATGAGGAAAGTATAAGTTTTGTCTGTAGCATTTGTGAAGAGTCCCGGATCTTCTGCTTGGGAGATTATCTTAGCTTCTATACTTCTTTCCGGATGTACTTCCGTATTAACGACTTCCGTGAAAAAATTTGATGTCACAGGAATCTCTGCGGAAACAAAAGACAACGGGTACGTTGTGAAACTCTCAGCAGTGAGGAAAATCGAGAGTGTTGAAGCGTGGATTGGCGATGATAACTGGTTGTACATAACGATTCCCGATACGAGCGTTGATTTAGATCAGATAGGCAGGCTCCGGAAAAATCCGATAATTGAGAGAATGGAATGCTTCTTTTATCACGCTTCCGTTCAAATCTGTCTCCAGTTGAAGGAAAAGGTCGAACAACTGGATATCGTTCGTTATCGAGATGAAAACGATGTTTATATTGCGCTTTATAGAATCAAGCAGTGATTTTAGTAAATGAGACAGGATAAGATTCATACAAAAAGGAGAGAATCATGAGAAACCTATCGTTTGTAACGGTATTACTGTCGATTATTTCCATCGTTCCAAATATATCTGTTGCACAAGGCGCTGGTATCGGCGCTGGACTAATTCTCGGGGCGCCGACAGGAATCAGCGCGAAGTTCTGGACATCGAACATAAACGCAATCGATTTTGCCGTTGGTTGGTCGGACGACGGCGAGTGGGCGAGATTTGGCAACACATGGTACTATTATGGTCTGCGTTATTTGCACATACATGCCGATTATCTATGGCACAATTATACCGCGATAAAATCGCAGGAGAGATTTCCCCTTTTTTATGGAGTCGGCTTCCACTATGATGATGGACACGGTGCGCCATCTGCATTCGGAATGAGAGGCGTCATAGGAATCGATTGGATGCCGCGTGCAGTTCCTATTGATGTTTTCGTCGAATTTGCGCCTGTACTTTTCTTGACTCCTGGTACTGGATTAGGTCTCGATGCTGGAATCGGTACTCGCTTTTTCTTTCATTAAAGCATAATTCAAATCGAAGTTAGATCAGCCCACACCTCAAAATTCACTGAATTTGGGGCATTCTTTGCAGGATGCCCTTTTATTTTTTGAATTTTTCAGTATTTCCTTGCAATTGACCTAAAAAACCTGTTATTTTAAGCAAAATTAGACATGGCGAAATCGAGATTCCTTACCGGCGGAAAAATCATTCCGAAACCGATACCAAAGGGAATAAAAGTCACCGAATTAATTGATGAATACTTTCATGCGTATAATGCAGCGCGTTTGAAAGAAGCCGCGCAGCTTTTTTCGCAGAAAATGCTTGAACGCGACGTGACAATTGGGATGAGTCTAACGGGGGCACTAACTCCAGCGGGTCTTGGCGGTTCATGCGTAGTTCCATTAATTAAATCCGGATTCGTCGATTGGATTGTTTCGACGGGCGCCAATCTTTATCACGATACGCATTTCGCGATCGGTCATTCACTTCACAAAGGGAGCCCGTTCGTGGATGATCGCGTGCTTCGAGCGGAGGGTGTGATCCGCATTTATGATATTTTATTTGATTATGATGTTTTGCTGACTACAGATGAATTCTTTAGACAGTTGATTGCTTTGCCGGAATTTCAAAAGGAAATGAGCACCGCGGAATTTCATTATAGACTCGGCAAATATGTGTCCGCGCGTGAGAAAGTGCTCAAGATAAAAAATAACTCTGTTCTGGCAACGGCTTACAGGTACGCGGTGCCTGTTTACACTTCGAGTCCCGGCGACAGCTCAATTGGAATGAATGTAGCAGCGATGGCTCTCGATGGATATAGATTAAAACTAGATGTTTCGAAAGATGTAAATGAAACCGCTGCCATCGTCTTGAATGCAAAGAGGACTGGCGGGAGAAGCGGAGTCTTGATTTTTGGCGGCGGCTCGCCGAAGAACTTCATGCTTCAAACCGAGCCTCAAATTCAAGAAGTCCTCGGAATAAAGGAAAAGGGGCATGACTTTTTTATTCAGATTACAGACGCGAGGCAAGATACGGGAGGTTTGTCCGGTGCGACTCCTTCGGAGGCGGTAAGCTGGGGGAAGGTAGACCCAACCAAACTTCCCGACACGGTAGTAGCTTATGTCGATTCAACTATCGCGATGCCTCTGTTGACCTCATACGCTCTGGCAAAAAGGAAACCGAGAGAGCCGAAGAGATTGTATCTAAGACTTCCGCTGATGTTGGATGCGCTACGGAAGGAACACATGAAGGCCATTCACAGATCGAAATGAATTTGAATTACGACAGGTCAGTAACTTTCCCAAACGGATTCTTGGCAAACGGAACAAGTGCCGGCATAAAGGAAAATGGATCGTTAGACCTCGGATTGGTTGTAAGCGAAAATACTGCGACCACTGCCGGGGTTTTCACGAAGAATAAATTCACCGCAGCCCCTGTTATTCTATGTGCAAAGAATTTGCTCAAATCAAAGAACAAATGCAGAGCGATCATCGTGAACAGCGGCTGTGCAAATGCGCTCACGGGAAAAGCCGGATTGAAATATGCCGAGGCAATTATCTCCGAAATCGCGAAAGAGTTGCATGTCCCTAAAGCGGAAGTTCTCGTCGCATCGACCGGCGTCATAGGAAAACAACTTCCCGTAGAAAACATAATCGGTAAGGTCCCGGACCTCGTCCGTGGTACAACCATAGGCGGAGATTCCGCCTTCTCCCAGAGTATTCTCACCACTGACAAGTTTCCGAAACGCGTCGGAATCGAAGTGACTGTGTCGAAGGATAAGAAATTTAGGATCGGCGCCGCCGCGAAGGGTGCCGGCATGATACATCCGAACATGGCAACGATGCTCTGTTTCGTTACGACAGATGCCGGAGTTGAAAAGAAAGTGTTGCAGCGGGCTCTGAACGTATCGGTGGCGAACTCGTTCAATACGATCACGGTCGACGGCGATACGAGCACCAACGACAGCGTTTTCTTGTTGGCGAACGGTGCGTCCGGAGTCAAGATCAGCAGCGCATCTGAGAAGAAGATATTCGAAGAAGCATTGACCGCTGTGTTGGTTCAGCTTGCCATGATGATCGTGCGGGACGGCGAAGGCGCGACGCGGTTCGTGAAGTTAAATATTGAATCGGCGGCGACATTCGAAGATGCAGTTAAAGTGGGAAGGGCGGTCGGAACGTCGCCTCTTGTGAAGACGGCAATCTTCGGAGGCGATCCGAATTGGGGACGAGTCTTGTCGGCAGTAGGGAATTCCGATGCGAGATTTGATCCGAAAAAAGTTGAGTTGAAAATCGGCGATGTTTGCGTGTTTCGCAGGAACGAGCCGCAGGAGACTGATCCGGCTAGATTAAGCGATTTGTTTTCAAAGAAAGAAATAGAGATGACGATCAAACTCAATTCCGGACGTGATTCGGCACAGGTTTATACCTGCGATTTGAGTTATGATTACGTCAAAATAAACGGTGAGTACACCACCTAAAACAATCAACAAACAAAAGGAGCCAAGTTATGGGAAAGTTCGAAGAACTTCAGCAACTCGTGAACAGCTTCGAAGCGGACTTCAGGAAGTTCTATGAGAAGCAAAACAAAGCTGCAGGAACTCGCGTGCGCAAGAACATGGGTGAGTTAAAGAAGTTTGCCCAGGTAGTTCGCCAGGAAGTCCAGGAGATCAAAACAAAGATGAAAGAACAAGGGCAGTAAGTCTTTTTGAGCTAACCTTGCGAAGGCTCGGAACCTTCGCAAGGTTTAGTGCTGATCTTCTTCTTTCTCGTCGCGCAAGTCGATCATGTTCAGGTTGTCGATGTAGCTTGTGCTTTGTGGATCCCTAAGTTCCACGAACCTGCGTGTGATTTTTCTCAACCTTTCCGCCGTTTCGGCGATCAATTCTATACCTTTCTCTAATTTGTCGTACTCTTTCAGCTTGATGTATTTTCTCATCATATCCAGCGCCAGGTAAATGACGTTCAGCGGATTATTAATTTCATGGCCGACGGTCGCAGCGAGCTCCAGAACGGCCAGCCGTTTAGTCAATTGCTGGATCTCTTTGTAAAGTGATCTCATACGCATTCCGCTTTCGACTCTTGCGAGGACTTCCTGGTGCGGAGCCGGTTTCGAAATATAGTCGTCGGCGCCTGCCTGAAGGCCGCGGACCTTGTCGTTAATTTCTCCCTTTGCGGTCAAAAGGATTATATATGTAAATCTCAGCGTTGGGTCGTTCTTGATCCGCATTGCCAATTGCTCACCGTCGACTTCGGGCATCATCCAGTCCAGAATCATCACGTCCGGCATGAATTCTTTTGCCATCTCGAAAGCTTCCTTGCCGTTTGTGGCTTCTCGCACTTCGTAGCCAGACTTAACCAAGAGCTGATTGAGGATCATCCGTGCGTTGGCATCGTCGTCGACGATCAAGATTTTTGATCTCAATTCTATTCCTTGGTCCATCGTGGTAGTGTGAATTGTACAGTTGTGCCCATCCCGGCGCCTTTGCTTTCCAGTTTTATTTGTCCGCCCATCATTTCGACCAGATGTTTCGAGATCACCAGGCCAAGCCCGGTTCCACCGTACCTCCGAGTCGCACTTCCGTCAAGCTGAAGAAACTTCTGGAAAAGTCTGTCCTGCTTTTCTTTCGGAATACCTAATCCCGTGTCCTTGATCGAGAAGCAAAGCGTGTCGTTTTGTGGATCGACCGAAATCTTTACCGACCCGGCGGAAGTAAACTTGATTGCGTTTCCCACGAGGTTGATCAGAACCTGCTTCAGCTTCCTGAGATCAGCGGAGGCGAAGAGCGGCGAGCCTTTCATCTCTACTTCCAACCCGAGTCCTTTTTGGTCAGCCTGCAATGAAAACAAGGAACATACTTCGCTGATCAGCTCATCGACATAGACTTTCTCGATCTGGAGATGAATTTTTCCGGATTCTATTCTGGAAAGATCGAGCAGGTCGTTGATGACGCTCAATAAATGATATGCACTTTCCAGTGCGTTCCGTGTGAATAACTTAAGCTCATCCTCGCCGTCGTAATATCCTTCGGTGATCAGGGTCAGAAATCCGATTATCGAATTGAGCGGCGTCCGGAGCTCATGAGAAGTGTTCGCAAGGAACTCGTCTTTGAGTTGATTCACTTCGATAAGATGCTTGTTAAGCTTCTTTATCTCATCGAGCCGCAGCTTGTCCTCCTCGGAAGATCTTTTACTCTTGCGGGAGTAGACATCAGCGCCATTCGACTTTTTCGTCTCTCGGTAATTACGTGCTTTCTTAGTTCTCATGAAATCTCTTCGTTTCCGAATGCTAAGACTCTAATCTACTCTTCGGATGTTCGTGTGCAGACTTTACTCAATTTCAACAATTCTTTGTTGTACTGCATGAATTTCGGGAATTATGCGGCCCGGTGTTGATATTATTCGGGAATTTTATTGATCATGCGATAATACCTGAGAATTATCTTCTGGTACTCCGGAGGAAAACTCTTCTGGATTAACTTCAGAAGCTCCTGGTTTTGCTGGTCGTTCTCATTAGATAAGTTAAGCTCGCCGGGGCTTTGACGCACCACGTCTTCTCCGGACTTACTGATGCGCCGGTTGTCATAGTCGCGCTGGTTGATCGAGCGCGTGGCATCTAACATTCGCGACAATATTCTTTGCTGCCGCTGGATTGTCTCCGGTGTTATGTCCTTGCTTTGCAGATCGTGGACGACGTCCTTCATGTCTTTGGATATCTGGTCGAGGTCGCCAAGCATCTTATTCTGCTGGCCCGCCGCCTCCGATTGCTGGGCTTCCTGTGCAAGCTGGGAAAGAGACTTATGGATCGCATCCTGCTCAACGGCGAGGCGTCCGAGCTCCGCCTGCTGTTCCATGGAGAGCGCGCCGCCCTCACCCAATTTCTGAGTGAGTGCATTCAATCCTTCCTGCCGGCCTGCAAGCTGCTGAAGCTGCTGCATCAGCGATGGAAAACTCCCCGAGCCCTGTCCGCTCATCATGGACTGGAGCGTGTTCTGTATCGACATGACCGCCTCGTTCATCGCGCCCATCGCCTTGCTCTGCGGACCGGAAACATTCGGCTGCCCGTTCCTGTCTTCCAGCCCGTTCATCGCCTGCTGCATCTGCGAGTAAGCCTCGCCGATCTGTCTTCCCATCTGCGGAGTGACTGCAAAACTTTTGTTCGAAAGCTGCAGCATCTGTTGTGCGGTGTAGTTAAGCTCCTGCATCAATTCATTTTGTTTGTCGGCAAGCACCCTTGTTTCCTCCGGGTTGCCAATCGCCTGTGAGGATTGGTCCCGCAGATCTTCCTGTTTCTTTGAAATATCGAGAAGGTTCTGCTGGGCTTTTCTCATCGCGTTCAGGGTTTCTCTTTGCTGGTTCTGCAGCATTTCCTTCTGAGCCTCCGAGAGCGTCTTCTGAAATTCTTTCAATGCGGACTCGACCTGTTGCTGCGAATTCATCGATTGTGTAAATTTTCCCTCTGAAAGCTGCTCGGCGGATTTCTGCATGTTTTGTTCCGTACCGGACTCGGCCAGTTTCCGATTCGCCTCGTCAACCTTCTGCACCGGCATTTCTTTGGCGAACTCATTCATTCTCCGCTGCAAATCGGAGAGCGCATCCTTGGTGTCGGAAAGATCGTTCTTGATCGTTTTTTGTTGGGCGGCAAGGTTTTGTTTGTTCGTCTTGCTGGTCGAATCCGATTCTGCGGTCGACCTTTGCAAGTTCTGCTGTTGGGCAAGCATCTGCTCGGTTCGCTTCTGAATTTCGTCGAACTTTTGCTCTATCTCAACGCGTTTGATCAGACTCAGAGTCCTTTCGATGCTTCGCCGAAGCGCTTCTTCATTCACCTGGAAATTCTGCATTGCCTGACGCACCTGGTTCGGATCCAGCGATTGGATCGCCTGCTGAAGTTTCTTGAGTGCCTCCTCGAACTCCGGCGAGTTTATCTCCTGAAGTGCCTTTTGCAGTTCAAGATATTTTTCGAGAGTCTCGGGCGAGATGATATTGTTTTCCAGCATCTTCTGCGTCATCGACTGGACTTGATTTCTGATGCTGTCGACGCGCTGCTGAAGCTCCTGAAATTTTTGGAGTGTATTCTGCATTTTCTTCTGTTCTTCCCAGCTCATCTGCTTCGATGCGGTTTTCATGTCGCGGGAAAGCTTGTCAAGCTCGCTCTTGAGGTTGTTGGAATTGTCTATCGCGTTTTCGGTTTTCGAGATCAGATCACTGTGCTCGGTATCTGCCGCGGCGAAGACTTCGTTCAGCAACGGAAGTCTGAGCTGGTATTCGGCACTGGCGGTTGCCTTCGGGCCATGTACCATGTCGTTGTCGAAGACTTTTGCATGATAGCTGATGACGTCTTCGGGGACAAGGTCCATGGATGTAAGATCCCACGTGTATGCTATCTCCTGCCCGCCTGCCGATTTTGTCTCAAGCGGTATCTCGACTGAGTGGTAATCCTTGTCGGGCTGAACATATTTCGATTTGGTCAGTTTGTATTCCAAAACAAGCTTCGTAAATCCATAGTCGTCTCCGATCCTGATTCTCAGCGGAAGCTGCATATCCCTGCTAAGATCGACGTCTTTTCCGGGATAAACAATATCGCATGTCGGGAATTCATCCTCGACCGCCTGCGCGGTGTATATTATCGGATCGCGGTTCTGCAAGCTATCGGTGTCGAGAAGCCGAAGCGAATAACTCGCGGTCTTGTTTACTGTAAATGCTCCGGTTGCGTTCGCTCGGCTCACTACAAGATTTTTCCGGGTCGAATCACCAAGAGAAATCCATGTCGAGTTCAAATCTTTGTTAGCATGTAGAGTAACCTCTGCTCGTGTTCCGGTAAGCGCGGTGAAATCTCCAATGTTTTCCTGTAGAGTCTCCGGAGCTTTCCCCGTGTAAGATGGATAGACAAGAGTGATGTTTAGATTTTGGACGAGAGGAAGATCGACAACTTTTACGGAATATTCCACGGAGCTCTGTTCTCCTGCAGAAACAAAGTATGTCATACTGCTTCTAACGTTCGGCAGCTGAAAATAATATTTACCAGCGGCGCTCTGCGCTACGTTATGTTTTTCAAACTCCCGCTCATTTTCATATTTTTCGTTGACGATAACGTTGGATGGAAGTTTCCTCGCAGTTACCAGTCGGACCTTCGCCTCGATCTTCAACGTGTCACCGCGACAAAGCCGGACATCGCCGGGATAGACTTCGATCGAATAGGCGCTGGGAGTATTTTCATATATCCTGACGATTCTCGCAAAGGCATTCGGCATCTGAGCGGGGAAAAGAAGAAAACACAACAATGTCGCAAGGATAGAGCCAGCGAAGATAGCATTCGTTTTCTTGTCGATCACGTACTTAAGGGCGGAAGCGACCTTCAAGTGCGATGCTTGCATAAATATCCTGTCGATGTAAGCCTGCGCCAGCTCGCTCGAATATAAAGCCGCTGAATCGGGAGCAAGAAGCTCGACGGCGTTTCTCAGCCTGTCTTTGAGCGCTGGGAAAAGATTTCCGACTTCGAACGCGATGTCTCGTATGTCGTTTCTATCCGGCGATTTGAAATACTTCACCAGATGTGGAATAAAGTATCTCACGGAAACAAACAAGAAGAGAGCTGCCGCAAGTACAAGGAGGAAAACTTTCCCGATTCGGCCGAAGTCGAAAATAATTTCACACAAACATGAGAACGTTATCGAGAATAACAGGGACGAAACCATAAAGATCAACCCGGTAAGAATTCTCGAGACAATCTTCCGTCTGTAAATACTCCGAAGCGAAGCAATCACTTCTTTTTGTGGACCTTTCGCCGAAGACCCGGCCTGCGGAAATAGAATGTCTCCCATATCTATTGTGTCAATGCCCAATAAACGATATTAGTTCCGAACTCGAGCGCTTCGACCCGCTTCGATTCGGTATCGCCGTGCACCTCAGGCGGGTCCCAGCCGTCAGACACGTTGCTTTCGGCAGTGTAATAAACCGCAAGCCTCTTGCCGATGAAAATTCCGAGTCCCTGGGGCGGTTTCGGCGGATTCTCATCCCAGCTGTGTGTCTTGGGAACTCCGTTCGGAAAATTATAGACACAGTGGTACAGCCCGTAAGAGAAGGGAAGCTCGACAAGCGGATCGTCTGGGAACACTTTTTTCATCTCTCTTCTGAAAGATTCATCCATACCGTAGTCGTCGTCGGCGTAAAGGAAGCCGCCGTTTTCAAGGTACTCTCTAAGCCGCTGTGCCTGCTCGTCGCTGAACCTGATATTGCCGTGGCCTGTCATGAAAATAAATGGATAGGTGAAAATATCGTCGCTCATTATTTCGACATAGTAGTAGTTCGGATCAACGTCTATGTCGGTGTGTTCGCGCACGAATTTCAAGAGCGTCGGTTCTTCGAGCGGGTCGTTGTACCAGTCGCCGCCGCCGTCGTACTTCAGGCGAGCGATCCTGAACGCGCTGGACTTTTGAGAAAAACCTTCGCAGGTCAAAGCAACATTCACAAGAGAAATCATTAGAATAACCCGGACTACCATCATTATGAATCTAAAAAAGCGGTCAGGCAGATTCAAGATAAAGGAAGATGATCGCGACAAAAGCATGCGTCATTGACGGCCGCTCGAACGCGAAGCCTGCCAACAATAAAATCATTAAACGATGAATTCAGAGCTGTGTCTCTCGAAAAGAGATTCTCCATTTGCCAGGGATTCTTCGCAGTAACACATCGTTAGAGGGGTGGCACCTCCGGTTAATTCAGTCTATCATGACAACGAGAAGTTTAGCTCGTAACCTGGAGAATATATCAAGAAAGGATAAAGAATGTTGGCACGGTAATAAAGTTCAGGCGCATGAATAAGAAGGATTTCGATCCTCGTTCAGACTCTACGGTTCCGACGAGAAAGACTTTCGTTCTATGTCAGCCCTTCAATATCTCGCGCACTTTTCGTGCGAGCGCTTTTGAAGTGAACGGCTTTTGTATGAAGTCGACCCCCTTGTCCAGTACTCCTTCGTGAGCGATGACGTTTGCTGTGTAGCCGGACATAAAGATAGTCTTGATATTAGGCCGTATGGTCTGAATCTTATTTCGAAGTTCCTTCCCATTCATTCCCGGCATAACGACGTCTGTCAGGAGTAAATCGATCTCGCCGTAGTACGCTTTACCCAACTGTATGCTCTCTGCCGGGCTCAAAGCAGTCAGTACTTTGTATCCGAACATCTGGAGGGTGTTCTTGACTAGCTCGAGCAGATCAGCCCGATCCTCGACGACCAAGATTGTCTCGGTTCCACCTACTGGCTCCTCCTCTTCCTGAGTCTCCTCGGGCTGCTGGACGTCGCCTTTATGGCGCGGTAAATAAATTTTGAATGTTGTGCCCTGCCCAACTTCGCTGTAGACATTTATGCTGCCGCCGTTTTGTTTTACTATTCCATATAGTGTCGAGAGTCCGAGTCCGGTCCCTTGTCCTTTGGACTTTGTGGTGAAGAAGGGCTCGAAAATTTTCTCCATCGTCTCTTTACTTATTCCTCTGCCCGAATCGGTGAAGCTTATGACCACGTATTCACCCGGAGAGAAGTCGATGTGGTTCTGCGCGTAAGCCTCATCTACATGCACATTCGATGTCTCAATGATTATCGTGCCCGTGTTGTCTATGGCGTCTCTTGAATTGGTAGCCAGGTTCACGAGAATTTGGTCCAACTGTGTAGGATCTATTTTTATGTTCCAGACATTTTGTGCGGGAATGAACGTTAGCTCGATGTTTTCACCGATCAGACTCTCGAACATTTTCCCGAGCGAGTCGATCGCGTCGTTAGGATTCAACACCAGCGGTGAAACAATCTCCCGCCGCGCGAAGGCGAGAAGCTGCTTTGTTATGTCAGCTCCACGTTTGGCCGCCGCCGCGATGAATTCGGCGTAACGATATAATGGGTCACCTTTGTTCATTTTGGTGGCAAGCATTTCACCGTATCCGATGATTACGCTGAGCATGTTGTTGTAGTCGTGTGCGACCCCTCCCGCAAGTCTTCCGATTCCTTCCATCTTCTGTGATTGCAGCAGTTGTTCCTCAAGCTTCTTTCGTTCGGTTATATCGTATGCCGAAGCAATAATGGCCTGCTTTCCCCTGTAGTCTATCGTAGCGCCGCTGAAATCTATCCAGATGGCATCTCCCGATTTCTTCAGTATCTGGTATTCGTAATGTCTAGGGACTTCTTTCCCATCTATGCGTTCCTCCGCTCGCTTCATCACAAGTTCACGGTAGTCTGGGTGTACGAACTCAGCGGGAGATAAAGTGGAAAGTTCCTCGGCTGTATAGCCCGTCATTTTCAATGCGGCAGGGTTTGCGTAAAGGAATCGATTGCCGTCGTGGATCCAGATTGCCACCGATGAACCTTCGACGAGTCCGCGGAACTTCTCCTCGCTCTCGCGAAGGGCAATCTCCGCATTTTTTCGGTCGGTGATATTATGTGAGACGCCGAATAGGCCGACGATTTTTCCAGATTGATCGTGCAAGGGCACCTTCGTTACGGATGCCCACGTCGGAGGACGGTCAAGCCACATTTCCTCGATCTCCACGTCCACTACGGGTTTGCCGGTTCTGATTATCTCGAGTTCCTGCTTTCGGATTTCGTGCGCGCTGTCTCTCATGATGAAGTCGAAATCTGTTCTGCCGAGAAGCTGATCGGCGCTGGCCAGTCCGCGTTTTGCCGCCATGGTCGAGCTTACTCGCATGAAACGCCCTTCCAGATCTTTGAAGTAAATGGGATCCACCGTGTTTTCCATGAGGGCATTCAGAAGATATCTCTCGTAAGCCAGCTGTATTGCAGCTTGTTTCGTCGCCGTTACATCTTCGTATGTCCCGAGGACGCCGATGATCTCGCCTTCGGCATTTCTTAACGGGACCTTGCTTGTTCTGAGCCACCTGGTGCCCTTGTCAAAGGATTGCGGTTCCTCATAAGCTACTTTCGAGATGCCACTCTCGATTACTTGTTTGTCGTCCGCGCGGTAGAGTTCGGCCTGTTGGCGCCAGCCCATCTGAAAATCGTCTTTCCCGACAATCTCGTCGGGTGAATCGAATCCGGAGTCACTGGCAAAAGGCAAATTGCAGCCGAGATAAATACCATTCTTGTCTTTCCAGAAAACGCGTACAGGTACGGTATCTAGAACGGCCCTCATCATCCGCTGCGACTCGTGCAGAGCGGCCTCTGTCTGGTACATTTCCCGGTGCATGCTCGCTTTCTCGCGACGGTAAACGTATGCGGTAGCAGCGACCGAAATTCCTATCAGGAGTAACACAATGAGTATTACCGCACCCTCTCGATAATATATCTCCGAGAGAATTTCACTCTCATCTACTTTCGCGACCATGAACCACGGCGTGCCCGGAACAGGGCGAAGGTCTGCGAGAACTTTTGCTCCTCGATAGTCCATTCCTTCGAACATCCCGACCTTTCCCAAAGCAGCCTGCATCGCTGGGAGCATTGTCATGGTGAGAGGCTGCCGAAATGAGAAAGCTGCGTTCGAACTATATCGGAGATTGCTCAGAAAAACTATTTCGTCCTTCCTCTTCTCCAGCAGCAGCGTCTCCGCACTACGGCTTGGCACCGGCCATGAATTGATCAGAGGGTAGATGAAATTTTCCGCATCCGATTGCAGAACGACGACCGCTGCAACGTTGTTTGATTTGTCAAATACTGGGGCCATGACATCTATATGAATTTTGCCGTCTGCACCTCGGAACAAATCCGTCATCACGGGTTTGCGCTCGAGGATCGTCTCCTGGAAGGATCTTTTTTCGGAAGTGTCGATAGCGAATGAAGTGTCGAGAGAGACAAGCCGTTGTCCAGTTGCATCGAGAATAAATGCGTCGCTATAAAATGTTAGATTCTTTTCTAGGGCGAGCCGTTCTTTCGCCGTCTTTTCGAGTTGCTTGTTCCCGCGGTCGTGGAGCAAATTAAGAATTGTCTCGACATAAAGCGGACCCTTCGAAATAATTACTGCATCTTCAATTCGTTCCGAACGCCAATTTTGTATCTCGCCAATTTTCAGTTCGGCGACGGAAGCGATCTCATCATATTTTGCGAGGCGAATCTTGCTTTTCTCGACGCTGTAGTACGAAAACCCGCCTATTATGAAAGCTAAGCTAATGAGAATCGAAAAGACGATCCATGCTCGTCTGACCGAGACTTGGTTCATTCGCGCCATCTTAAATCTCTTTTCTAAATAGCAATTCTCCCGCCTGATGAATAAGGAGGTTATTGATGCTGCTCCACTTCGAAGCCGTCTTGGCCCTCAGGGCTACCAATTTATTTCTAAAACAGGATTAATCAAAGCACAGCTTACTCAAGTTGAACGTTCAGTCACGCCAATCCCAGACTGTAAAGTTACAAGCTTGATCTTGTCTCGGACCCGATCCGCCTGCAGCGCACGAAACTATGAATTGAGTCACGGTTTCGATGATGTCTTGATCTTAATTATCATGACGTATTGAGATATCTGTCATATTCTGATAGTGTTGATCTCCACTCCCGTTTGAAGTTGTGCCACGGGAATTCGTATGTTACGGAGTGGAACATCTGATCCATCAAAACGGCTACCTCACCGTCTTCATTACGGTCGCCTTTACGGGCGAGTTCGGATTATTTGCAGGAGTCGCGCTCGCCCACAGAGGAGCCGTCACAATTACAGGGGTGGTCATTCTTGGCACCGTAGCTTCTTTTGTAGGGAATACATTTTACTATTACGCGGGAAGGTTCTTGTGGAACAGGTGGCATTT
This sequence comes from Candidatus Acidiferrales bacterium, assembly GCA_035515795.1. Lineage (NCBI taxonomy): Bacteria > Pseudomonadati > Acidobacteriota > Terriglobia > Candidatus Acidiferrales > Candidatus Acidiferrales bacterium. Next base: position 23,544 of record DATJAY010000002.1, read on the forward strand.
CTTGAAAAGAACTTTCGGGGCGAAAGTCGAATCAACGTCGCGTGTAGTTCATCGGTACGGCTCTCCTTTAATGATAGTCGCGCGATTCTTCTACGGCATCAGGAATATAGTTCCAATAACCCTCGGGGTTTATGGGGTAAGGTCCCTCGTCTTTGCGATATATAATTTGATCGGCGCATTTGTCTGGGCATGGGTATTCACCGAAGGGAGCGCAGTCTTTTCATCCCACGTTATGAAAAATTTCGTAAGCTTCCATGTCGGGCTTATCTGGGGATTGGCCACTTCAGCGATCATCGCTATCCTGTATATTGTGATTCGCAAAGCGATCTTAAAGATCCAGAGGTGATGAGTTAAGAGTTAGAACTTAGACCCAAGAAGCCAGAGGTGAGGAGCGAAGATGAGTTTTGTATCCGATCTCTGACTTCTGGCACCTCACTGTGTCCCATCATGGCAGTCCGTGCACAATCCTTCTTTCCATGCGTCGCCGACATCGGTGGGGTGCTTGAACTCCACACCGGCAAGGTTGGCCTGTTCCTCCGAACCTGTTCCCTGCGAAATGATCTGGTGGCAGGTCTCGCATCTGTTCGGTATGATTTCTCCGTCGGCAGTTTTATGATTCCCGTCATGGCATCTGAAACAACCCAAATAATTCTCGTGTCCGATGTCGTTGTTATAGGCCCGCCAGTCGACCCGCATGTAAGGGAAAAAGTTTGCCTGGTAAATAGACTGCAGGGAAGCGACAGATGCCTTTATCTCAGCCCCGCGTGTTGCTGCTATTTCCGGATATTTGTCCTTATAGAAAGAATCGACCGATAGTGCGATGCTGTCGAGCGCATCCTTGGAATCCAAATACCTTGTCAGCAGTGCATTGACTGAGGTCTGCTTTATCCAAGGGAGTGAAGGATTAATTTCACCGGTTGCCATAGCTTCGTTAACCGCGTCGCCCGGCGTTTTGATGATGTGCGTCGGACGATTGTGACAGTCCATGCAGTCCATGGTCTTCACGGCCAATGTTTTCACGGAATCGGGAGTGAAGGGGTTGTTGCCGGTCTCAAACACTTTGCTCTTACCGGTTGAATCCACGACGCGTATCCATGGTATATTTTGCAGTGCCGTATCTGAAGCAAGATACTGGACTGTATGTGTCACATGCCAATGGACAGGCGGGCGCTGCGTTTCGCCGGATGTGCTACGACCGATCTTGACAAGCATGTCTATCGTCCATCTTGTGTTGGCGGAATCTTCCAGGAAGTAAGCCTTCGTGATTCTGCGCTCGCCGACAAATGATTGAGGCCAATGGCACTGCTCGCATGTCTCCCTTGCCGGGCGCAGGTTCTTTATCGGGGTCGGTATCGGCTGCGGATACTTGTGAAATATCACCGAGTAGATCTGGTAAGCACCCGAGAGTTTCGATCTGACGTACCAGCTTGCACCGGAGCCGACATGGCATTGGACGCACGCCACGCGCGCGTGAGGAGAATGACTGTAGGTTGTGTATTCGGGATTCATCACCTGATGGCATACTTTTCCACAGAACGAAACCGATTCCGTTATCTCGAAAGCCCTGTATCCTCCGATCGCGGTGAAGATCATCAATAGAAGTGTGCCCGTGGAGAACAGGAGGAATGCCGTTCGTTGTCTTGAGTCGTTCAAGTCTATTCGGGGGAGAGGAAGCTCGCCTGTTTCGGCAGCCCTTCGCCATCTTTTTCGTTCAATGAGCGCTCCAACCGGAATGACTATCAAACCTGCTATCAGTACACTCGGGAGGAGTACATATGTGACGATGCCGAAATACGGCGGGAAAGATTTCCAGAGGATATCCGAAAGCATCAGCAACACGATCGATCCGAACGTAACTGCGGCGATTATGCTGCCGACCATGCTTATCGGATTGTAAAAAAGATCGGGGAATTTTCTACTGTTCATTATTGTCTCTGCAGATTGTATGCATCATTTTTGGAGTCGGGGTTTAAGATAGCGACTTGCCGGTATCTATTTCAATATCACCCGAGTCGGCGGAGGAATTAGAATGGCAAGGAGAAATATTTGAGTCTTTCGATACGGAAATATTAAATTGTCTCATAATGGCGATAAGAATATTTGTTACGGGCGGAACGTTCGACAAGGAGTACAACGAGATCACTGGACAGTTGTACTTTAAGGATTCTCACTTACAGGAGATGCTGAAGCTCGGTCGCTGTAAGGTGGATGTGGAGACCAGGACGTTGATGATGATAGACAGCCTTGAAATGACCAAGGACGATCGGGCAATCATTCTTGAAAATTGCTCGAAGTGTCCGGAGGATAAAATTATCGTTACTCACGGCACTGATACGATGGAGCAGACCGCACGCGTTCTCGGCGAGGCCATAAAAGACAAAACGATTATTTTGACGGGCGCCATGATACCGTATAAATTCGGCAGCTCCGACGGGCTGTTCAATCTTGGAAGCGCACTTGCTTTTGCTGAGACGCTGCCACACGGAATCTACATTGCAATGAACGGCCGTTATTTCAACTGGAACAATGTCAGGAAGAACAAAAAGACCGGCGAGTTCGAAGAGATTTCTTGAAGACAGCCTTGCCCGCATTCACAAGTTTAAGAACTATCGGGAGTTCAAATGACAAAGTCTGATCACGAAAAACTCATCCGTTGTCCCTGGCCGACGGAGGACGCTCTGATGATCGAATACCACGACAAGGAATGGGGTGTTCCCGTCCACGACGACAGAAAGATTTTTGAATTTCTTATCCTTGAAGGAATGCAGGCAGGGCTTAGCTGGTCGACGATCCTGCACAAGCGGGAGAATTTCCGGAAGGCATTCGACAACTTCGACGTTGAAAAGGTGGCGAGGTATGATGGCAGAAAAATCAGGAGCCTGCTGGCTGACGCGGGAATAATTCGCAATCGATTGAAGCTGGAAGGTGCGGTCAACAACGCGAGGCAGTTTATACGAGTGCAGGAAGAGTTCGGAAGTTTCGACAAATATATCTGGCAGTTTGTAGGCGGGAAGCCGATCGTCAATACAAGGAGAGCGCTGAGGCACATGCCCGCGCGGACTAAAGAATCCGATGGGATGAGCGAAGACCTGCGGGAGAGGGGATTTAAGTTTGTCGGGACTACCATTTGTTACGCGCACATGCAGGCTGCAGGCATGGTGAACGACCACATGATGACGTGTTTCAGATACAAAGAATTGAAATGAATAAACGGCGTGAGATAATTCTTTAACATAAAAAGGAATAAATCATGAACGGGCTGATAAGATACTCTGTCATGACATTTTTGGTCGCCATGTCCACCTGTGCTGCGCAGGATAGTTCGCGAGTTGGATACTACAATGTGGTCCACGAGACTTCTACTTCGACAATTGTACTATTACCGCCGGACACTTCGGGTGGTAAGCCGCTCATGCAGTGTTTGAAGCATAGAAGGACTTCGCGTTCGTTCGATTCAAAACCGCTGCCGCAACAGGTCCTGTCAAATCTGCTCTGGGCTGCATTCGGAGTAAATCGTCCCGATGGACGCCGTACTGCTCCGTCGGCTATGAACCGGCAGGATATCGACATTTATGTCGCGATGCAAGACGGTTTGTATCTTTACGATGCGCCTTCAAATTTGCTCAGGCAGCTAACCAAGGAAGACATCCGCGAGAAAACTGGGACTCAGGGTTTTGTGAAAGATGCACCGCTCGACATAGTCTACGTCGCCGACCTTTCAAAGATGGGGAAGGTGTCGGCCGATGATCAAACTCTGTACGCCGCTGCCGATTGCGGTGTCATTGTCCAGAATGTCTATCTCTACTGCGCTTCCGAAGATCTTGCCTGCGTCGTTCGAGCTTCGATCGATAGGCCCGCGCTTTCGAAGGCGATGAATCTGAGGACTGATCAGAAAATTATCTTGTCGCAGACTGTCGGCTATCCGAAGTGAGCGAGTAAACCCGCGAGTTTCTTTGGCAATGTGCACAAAGAACGGGGTCATAAAAAAGCGGTGATAGAATTCTACCTACCACCGCCTTTAAAGAGTTTTGTGAAAAGTCTCTAATTAGTTTTGGGTATTAATGAAGTGTCCGGGGTTAGAGGAGCGCTGTTGATCTTCATCATGGTCTGCAATCTTGCGATCTCCCGGGAGATGGAGTTGTCGTTAGGGAACATCCCCTGCAGCTTCTGGAGAAGTGCGATCGACTTCTGATATTGATTCTCCATGCCGTAAATGTCGAGAAGTATTCTGTACGGATTGTAATACCTTTGCACGTCATTAGGGTTTTCCTCAATCGCTTCACGCGCTCCACTTTCCACTATGTTGGCAAACTTTTGGAACTGCGACGTCGCACCAGCCATGTAATACATCCTGGCAATATCGCTGAGGAGATCATACTTCATGGGAAGAACTTCGTTAGGTACTCGAGCTTCCATGGTGTCGAGCGTAGCGATGGCTTTTCCGCTGTCACCGTGCATTTCATAGTATGCCGCGAGCCTGAGATAACTGTAACGGTAATTCACCATTAAGTTCCTGACGTTGTAATCGTAAAATACATGCGGATCGTCCAGGTTCCTGAAAAGGAAACCGTATTGCGGTTCGGTAGAAAGTTTCTTCTCAGGCTCCATGAGGCAATCCTTCATGATTGGCAGATTTATTTCGTAATCTCCACCTTGCACGTTGTTCGCCTTCGGCATCAGTTGAAGTGCGAGCCCCTGCATTTGAAGATATGGCGTGAGCCCGATAAAATTATCCGGGGCAACGGTGACCGCATAGTAAACGGGACGCTTCCATTGATTGGTCTGGACGATATTGTTCATTACAATGTCCTGTACCCTGATAGCCTGGACATCTCCCGCCTGGAGTGTCGGCCTGACGGTATATTGAATGTAACCCTTGTCGGTTATGCTGGTGTCCGTAATTCCAAATTGCTCGTAGACATCTTTTGGAACCGGCAGTTTAAATGTCGTCGTATGCCATTCCACCGGAGATATGTTTCTAATCTGATCATCTGAAATGCTTATAGGAACCTTCACAGCACCGTGCGGCGTCTCGTTTTTAAGCTGAAGGATGTACCAGTCGGTGTTTACCAGACTTAAATTTACAATTCTGATGTCGGTACGAATTCCCATCCCCTCCTGCAGGTACCACAACGGAAATGTGTCGTTGTCGCCGTTTGTAAAGAGGATAGCATTCGGTTTACACGACTGCAGAATATTATATGAATAATCGAACGGCGCGAAATTTCCGTGCCTGTTGTGGCAGTAAAGATTTTGCGAAAACATTTCGATCGGCGAAATGCACATCAGCACGGCGACGGTCCCCCCGACCAATATGTTTTTATGTTTATTCCAGATTTCCTGTTTTGTTTTGAATGCATCGGTAACCAGATCGATGATACCTGAAGCTCCGACGCCGATCCACATTGCGAACACGAAGAACGAGCCGACGAAGAAATAATCTCTCTCTCTCGGCTGCGGATTTTGCATGTTGAAGAAGACCACGAGAGCGAGGCCCAGCGTAGCGAATAACGCCAGGAATACGAGACTGAACTTCCAGTCTTTCTTGACGTGGTACCATATTCCGAAAAGTGCAAGCAGGAATGGAATGGCAAAATATCTTGTCGGATATCCCGCTCTTCCGTCGAACCATCCCTTCGGTGAAGTGAAGAGCGTCACCGGTCCATCCTGAATATCTCCCGCTCTACCGATGAAATTAAATCCGAGATAACGAAGGTACATGTGAGTCAACTGATAGGATGCGAAATAATCCAGGTCCGAAGAATAGTTCTTGTAGTTTTGTACATATTGCGGCTCGGAGCTCCACATGCGGGGGAACATCCTTTGCTCACCGTACTGTTCGCGATTGAGGTAGATGACCATCCTGGCGAGGTTGCTCGGGTTGTTTTCGTTTATCGCCGGATGAGCGTTCGCGCGGATATAGATAAGCGTGTAAGTGGAATATCCGAGAATTATAAGGAGTCCTGCCATAAGTGAAATGCTGACTATCCACCGTTTTGCCTTCTCCGCTTTATAGATGCCGTATATCGCGGCGATAACGATGCCGGGCGGAATAAGCTGCACCACAATATTATGGTGCAAGTCGAATGGTCCAAAGCTCACGTCGCCGTTTAATATGGTTGCGAGCCACTTCACTATGCCGGGATAAATAATGAAGAAGGAGAACACGGTTATCACTCCAAACCAGAAAAAAGTTCTCCATCCAAACTCGTAGTACTTGAAGTATATCAGAAGGGCGATTGCGAAATAAGCGAGGATGCTTAATTGGTGAATACCGATCGACAGTCCCATCAAATATGCGGCGAGAAGGAGGTACCGCTGGCTTCCCGGCTCCTCTGCCTTATCGTACCATGTCATGCCGAGCCAGATAACGCAGGAGACGAAGAACATGCTCGATGCAAAAAGAGATGACTCAGCTGCGTTGAACCAAAATGTATCGGTCACCGAGAACGTCAGTGCTCCTATCGCTGAAGACCCGAAGATAATTATCGAGGAATGGAGGTCGACTGGAAAGCTTTTCCATCTTGAAATTACTTTAACACCGATGAGGTAAAGGAACATGATGGTGAGTGCGCTTGCCAATGCGGAGATGAGGTTGATCCTGAGTGCCGGGTCGCTCACGTAAGGAGTCATCATGGCTACCCTGCCGAGGAGAATAAAGAGCGGTGCACCGGGCGGATGGGGAACTTCCAATGCCGGGGAAGTTGCAGCATATTCTCCGCAATCCCAGAATGCTACCGATGATTGCGACGTCATGCGGTACATTGTGAGAGTGACTAGAAAAAGTCCAAGCGCAATGCAGCGATTCAAGTACTTGAAATTCATTTCGTGTCCAATGTTCTTTATGAATGATGTGGCCTATATGTTACGCTGAAACTTTCGAAAAATCAAATCACGAAACTTCTGGACCGACGATCTGACTAGAATTCGTAAAAAAAAACTTGCGGGGAATTAACAAAATCTTTATACTGAAATGTAAGCAGAATTTGACTTTGAAGGCACTAACGAGATACTCTAGGACAATCTTTCCCGAGAGGGATTCATCCGCTTACACAATCAACGACACTTTATAAGTTGATGGAGGCGTTACAAAACCCCGTTAAAGGGAGAACGCTGTCCAGAGCGACGGAAAATTTGTATCACAACGCAGCTATGTCATGACAGGGAAATTGGAAATTCCCTTTTTCATATAGATTAACTTGTGCTTCAAACTGAGGACTCCCGACCGGAACAGGTCTTCACAAGAAATGTGTAGAGATTTTTCATGTCGTTGGGTTCCGTATCGTTTGATAGCTTTGTGCAAAGCATTGGTTCTAATTTCAACAGCTTCGATTAGGAAAACTCAAAAGGAGATCATGTAAAAAATGAGCGTAAGTCAGCTTGCGAAGTCTATTGCTGAGTCGCCGACACTGAAGTTGAACGAGGAAGCTCGATTATTGAAAGAGAAGGGCGAAGCAGTCATTCACCTCGGCGGAGGTGAACCCAAAAACAAAGCTCCCATTTCCGCGATATTAAGTGCGGCAGCCAAACTGAATACGGGAGACATTAAATATACTCCAACAGACGGTATACCATCTTTAAAGAAAGCAATCATTAGATATACGGAAGAAAACTACGACAGAATCGTCGCACCCGAGAACGTTATCGTCTCGTCGGGCGCGAAACAATCCGTCTACAATCTTCTATACTCTCTGATAAATCCGCAGGATGAAGTGATCATACTTGCACCATATTGGGTGAGTTATCCTGAAATGGTGAGGATGGTTTATGGCGTTCCTGTAATCGTCACTCCTGAGGACGGCGGTTTTTATCCGAGGATGGAAGATATACTGAAAGCCGTCAGCTCTTATACGAGAGCAATAATTGTCAACAGCCCTAACAATCCATCGGGGGTTATGTATTCGGATGAATTCATAGGTGAGCTCGTGGAATACTGCGAGAAGAAAGATATCTACATTATCATGGACGATATCTACCACAAGCTGGTCTTTGACGGCAAGAAAGCGCCATCTGCCTACAAACACACTACAAAAGACATAGAATCGACTCACATCATCGTAGTGAACGGCGTGTCGAAACTTTATGGCATGACCGGCTTTCGCATCGGTTGGACGATCGCGAACAGGGATCTAACGAGAATAATGGCGAACGTACAGAGCCAGATTACTTCGTGTACCGCCGTCCTTCTCCAGGCTGCCGCCGAAGGTGCGATGACGGGAGTGCAAAGCGCCGTCGAAAGCCTGCGATTGACTTTGGAAAATAATCGGAATGTTATGCTTCAGGAGCTGAATGCGTTCAACGGCGTAAAGACGGTGAAGCCTGATGGCACTTATTATTGTCTCCCGGATTTCAGTGCTTACATGAAGAACTCGGTGGCGTTATGTGAACTATTGCTAAAAAAGGCTTTGGTAGTGACTGTGCCAGGAAAAGAGTTCGGCATGGAAGGTCACCTGAGGTTGAGTTATGCAGGTTCGATAAAAGATGTTACGGAAGGAGTCAACCGAATACGTTGGGCGCTCGATCCGACTTCCGCTAAAGAAATCTATATTGGCGAACGCAAAGTTGTGAGGGACTGGTTATGAACAATCTTCTGAATATAAAAACACCTGCCGAGAATGAGGCCAAGGCTCTTAAAAGCGACTATGGTCTTGACAACCACGGTATCTCAAATTTGAGAATGTCATATTGGAACTTGCCGGCCGAAGCGCTTTATGAGGAGATCTCTTTCAGGGGCGAGGCTAGAATAACCCATCTTGGTCCCGTCGTGGCGAACACGGGGAAACATACCGCGCGATCGGCGAGCGACAAATACATCGTGAGGGAACCATCGACTGAAGACAAAATCTGGTGGGGACAGTACAACCGGCCATTCAGCACGGAAAAGTTCGACGCACTTTATAGTCGCATGTTGGGCTTTCTGCAGGGGAGGGATCTCTTTGTGCAGGATTGTTATGTCGGAGCAGATCCGGAATATCAGATGCCGATAAGGATAGTTGCGGAAAAAGCATGGCACAGCCTCTTCGCGAGGAACATGTTCATCCTGCCGCAAACCAACGAGGAATATAGAAGGCATGTCCCGGATTTCACGGTGATAGCTGTACCATCTTTCAAGGGTGTACCACAGATAGATGGATCCGCGACTGAAACTTTTATCGTTCTCAACTTTGCCCGCAAGGTCTGCATAATCGGAAACACGGCTTATGCCGGAGAAATAAAGAAATCTGTATTCACGATAATGAACTACCTGATGCCATTGCAGGGAGTGATGTCGATGCACAGCTCCGCAAACATAGGACATGATGGCAGTTCTGCAGTGTTCTTCGGATTATCCGGAACCGGTAAAACGACTTTGTCTGCCGATCCCAAGCGAAGACTCATCGGCGATGATGAACACGGCTGGAGTGACGAAGGAGTCTTCAATTTCGAAGGCGGCTGCTATGCGAAAGTGATCCGGCTCTCCGAATCCGCCGAACCTCAAATTTTCGCGACTACGAAAATGTTCGGCACGGTTCTGGAAAATGTCGTTTATGATCCGGTCACGAGGTTGATCAATCTCGACGATGAATCCATAACCGAAAATACTCGCGGATGCTATCCTCTCGAATACATCGAGAATGCTGTCCTTGAGAAAAAGGGTGGACACCCGAAAAATATTATTTTCCTCACCTGCGACGCCTCGGGAGTCATGCCGCCGATCGCAAAGTTGAGTCCCGATCAGGCGATCTATCAGTTTATTTCAGGTTACACTTCGAAGATTGCCGGAACGGAGGTCGGACTTGGAAAAGAGCCCGAGCTGACATTCAGCACATGCTTCGGTGCACCTTTCATGGTACACCACCCTTATTATTATGCAGACATTCTCAAACGCAAGATCATTAAGTACAAAGTGAACTGTTGGCTCGTCAACACCGGCTGGATCGGAGGTGCGTTTGGAGTCGGCAAGAGAATCAGCATCGGATATACACGGACGCTCCTTAATGATGCGCTGGATGGCAAATTGCTCAAGACAAGATTTGTCAAAGATCCGGTCTTCGGATTTGAGGTCCCCACTAAATGCGAGGGAGTCCCGGATAACATTCTTGATCCTTCTGGAGCGTGGCCAAGCAAAGCTGAATACATGAAGAAGTACAAGGAACTCGCGTCACGTTTCGTCGAGAACTTCAAGAAGTTCGAGGACGGCTGCCCGGAAGAAGTGATCGCCGCAGGGCCGAAAGGCTGATCGGCAATCCACATTTCCAAGGAGCCCGTCTGCGGTACGCAGGTGGGCTTTTTTATTGAGCCGAAGTGATTGTGAGTCGAGATTTGCAACAGTCTCCTCTTTTTCGTAAATTTTCAGGCAATTTTCGAGCCTAAAGTTATATGTTTGAACAGATTTCCGAAAAATTCGATGGTATTTTCCGCCGTCTTAGCGGGCAGGCGCGTATCTCAGAACAGAATATTTCCGACGCGGTTCGAGAGGTGCGCCGAGCACTTCTTGAAGGCGATGTCAATTACGCTGTTGCGCGAAAGTTTACCGAAGAAATCCAGAAGAAATCGATCGGGAAAAATGTTGTAAAGAGCCTTAACCCCGGTCAGGTTTTCATCAAGATCGTACATGACGAGCTTGTGGAAATTCTCGGTGCGACGACGAGCGAGCTTGAACTCACAGAGCAAATTCCGAATGTCATCATGGTCGCAGGACTTCAAGGCTCCGGTAAGACTACGTTTGCCGCGAAGCTTGCCAATTACTTGAAGTCGAAGGGTCACTATCCGCTTCTTGTTGCGTGCGATATTCATAGGCCCGCTGCGATTGATCAATTGGAAACTCTCGGTCAGCAAATCAGCATACCAGTATATCTGGACCGCGGCGCATCGGCGGTCGACATCGCGAAAAATTCTGTCGACTACGCCAGAAAGAACGCTCGCAATATAGTGATCATAGATACTGCCGGTCGTCTCCACGTCGATGAAGAAATGATGCGCGAGGCCGAGAGCGTAAAAGATGCCGTGAATCCAAATCAGATTTTCTTTGTCGTCGATTCTATGACCGGACAGGACGCGGTTAACACTGCGCAGGAATTCAATCGCCGGCTGAATTTTCACGGGGTCGTTCTTACGAAATTGGATGGTGATGCACGCGGCGGAGCCGCAATGTCGATAAGGTCGGTGGTGCAAAAGCCGATCAAGTTTGTCAGCCTCGGCGAGAAGCTCGATCAACTTGAAGTGTTCCACCCGGACAGGATGGCTTCACGCATACTTGGAATGGGCGACGTTGTTACGCTTGTCGAAAAAGTTCAGGAGCAGGTCGACGAGAAGCAGGCTGCGAAGTTGGAGCAGCGAATACGAAGGAACGAGTTTACACTTGAAGACTTCCGCGACCAGCTAAAACAAATAAAGAAGATGGGTCCGATAAAAGACATTCTGTCGATGATACCTGGCGTCTCGGGTGCAATGCGGAATGCAGCCGTCGACGAGAAGGCGCTTGTCAGAATAGAAGCGATGATAAGTTCGATGACGAATGAAGAGAGGAACAGGCCGAACATCATAGACGGAAGACGGCGCAAGAGGATCGCGGCAGGAAGTGGCACGACAGTTCAAGATATTAACAAACTTTTGAAACAATTCGCGGAAATGCAGAAAATGTTTAAGACGCTTTCCAAAGGAAGATTTGGGAAAGCTGCTTTGACGAACGCTGCTATGCGTTTCCCAATGTAAAATTCGGAGGAATATTTGGCAGTAAGGCTAAGATTAAAAAGAACCGGACGAAGGAATCAGCCATCCTATAAAGTTGTAGCTGCGGATTCACGCTCGCCGCGCGATGGGAGGTTTATCGAGTCGGTCGGGACGTACAACCCGTTGAGAAATCCCGCTGAGATCAAGTTTAACGAAGAGAAGGCATTCAAGTGGCTGAAGCGCGGCGCTTTGCCCACAGACACGGTGCGGAGCCTTCTCCGTAAATCTGGATTGTGGTACAAGTGGTATCTTTTGAAAAAAGGTCTGGATGAATCTGATGTTGTTCAGAAATTGAGCGAGTGGCAGGCCGCCCAAGAGGCTAAGCTTGCCCGTGATGCCGAGCGGAAGCAACGACACAAAGCCGTTAAGAAGGCGAAGAAGGCTACCGAAACCAAGGCGGCCGAAGCAACGCCGGCGGCAGCCCCGCAACCGGAATCCTCCACCGGGACACAGCCGGCAGAAACTGCTCCGGCGGCTTCTTAATTAAGTTTTGAAATCGTTGGCTCGCCTTGATCTTGATTCTTATGAGCGAGTGGAATTTGACATAGTGAAGTTTCTTCTTTTGTTTAATCCCGGCCATGGTCGGGCTGGTTATCAGGTTCAGATGAAACCTGTCTTTGCCGACTGATGTGGAAAAAAGACTAGGAAGAAAGGAGGTCCGCAATGCACGACTTCGTCGAATTCATAATCAAGAAACTGGTGGACAAACCTGATAGTGTTCAGCTAGCTCAGGAAGAAAAAGAAGCAAACAAGGTGGTCTTCCAGCTTAAGGTTGAAAAGGAAGATGTTGGCAAGGTGATTGGCAAGAAGGGAAGAACCGCGAACGCTATTCGCGTTCTGCTCAGTGCCATCGCTGCTCGTGAAGGCAAGCGTGCCATTCTCGAGATAATAGATAACCAATAAAATTCCTCTCGCTTCCCTGTCGAGTTCTCGAAGGCGGGTGCGTTCAGATCGTGAATGTGGGAACCTAAGCTGCCGTCGGCTGTGACCCATGGACGGAGCCGCTTAGGAGAGAGACATAGCCATTTCCTAACCCAAGGTTAGAGAAAGCTTAAGCCGACGGATCATTGAGGGTGTTAATCCCGGGATGGAGATATTGCCCCCGAATCACCAAGGACTGCGTTGATGAGAATTGATATTGTAACGGCTTTTCCAAAATTGCTTTCAAGTCCTCTTAATGAAAGCATGTTGAGGAAGGCTCAGGAACGGGAAGCCGTAGAGATTGTTGTTCATGATTTGCGTGATTATACTCATGATAAACACAGGACTGTAGATGATCTGCCTTACGGCGGTGGGGCGGGAATGATTCTCAAACCGGAGCCGATCTTTGATTGTGTCGAGAAATTGTTTTCGGAACGCACCTATGATGATGCGATCCTGTTAACGGCTGACGGAGAAACTTTCGGTCAGAGCGTTGCGAACGAGCTTTCTTTGAAAAACAATTTGCTGTTCATCTGCGGACATTATAAAGGTGTTGACGAGCGTGTCAGAGAACGGCTCGTCACCAGGGAAATCTCAATCGGAGATTTCGTACTGACAAGCGGAGAAATCGCTGCTATCGTAGTAATCGACGCTGTTGTCCGGCTGCTTCCCGGTGCTCTCGGAGACAGTGAAAGTGCGCTGAGCGATTCTTTCCAGATCGGGCTTCTTGACTCGCCTCAGTATACGAGGCCGGCGGAGTTCAGAGGAATGAAAGTCCCGGATGTACTATTGAGCGGCGATCACGAGGAAGTGAAAAAGTGGCGCGATGAGATGAGTCTTGCCAGAACTGCGAAGCGCAGAGCCGACTTGCTTGACCCCGGGGCGTTGACCCGGGAAAAACATTCTAAACATCGATGAGTTTTGAAAATCTAATTATACTTATGAGTCATTCTGAACCTGTTTTGATACCTATGCCTTTGGTGCGGTGAATCAGGTTCAACATGACAGATTAATGGAGAACAAACATGAATAAAATATCTTTGGTAGAAGCAGCGCATTTGAAAACTGACCTGCCACCATTTCGTCCCGGTGATACCGTGAATGTTCATTTCAAAGTTGTCGAAGGCGATAAGGAACGAATACAGGATTTTGAAGGAATCGTAATCAGTCGTCGAGGAGCCGGTTTGAAGGCGACGATCACCGTTCGCAAAATATCCAATGGAGTTGGGGTTGAAAGGATTTTCCCGCTTCATTCCCCTCGCATTGCAAAAATTGAAGTAATGCGAGGAGGAAAAGTTCGACGGGCGAAACTTTTCTATTTGCGAGATCTCGCAAGCAAAGCCGTTCGTCAGAAAACCACGTGAAAACTTTCGAGATTTTGGGTCACGAACGGCGAAGTTCTGATTCGAAATCTTGGATTAAGAATCGTTCCACCATGAGTTACCAGCAGTCGACCGTCAGTTTTTTAGAGCAGACAAATGTATTAGGCGACCTCCAACCGGTTTACGAAAAGGTCGCAGCAGGAAAGCGCCTCGATCGCGAAGACGGAGTAAAGCTGTACAATACAAATAATCTCCTCGCGTTAGGCCAGCTGGCCAACATGGTGCGCGAGAGGATCAACGGAGCGGATACGTACTTCGTCAAGAATTACGTTCTCAACTACACTAACATCTGTGAGCTTGACTGCAAGTTCTGTTCCTTCTACCGCAAGGAAGGACAAGACGGAGCGTACCTCTTCAGTCTACAGGACATTTTCCGCAGGATCGAAGAAGAGAAAGAAAACATCACAGAGATGCACATCGTTGGCGGCCTTCATAACGGACTGCCGTACGATTATTACATTGAGATGCTGCGCGGCATCAAGAAGATAAATCCGAAGATTCACATCAAAGCGTTTACCGCCGTCGAGATAGATTTTTTCGCGAGGCTTTTCGGGAAAACCGTCGAGAAAGTCCTCATTGAATTCAAAGAAGCCGGGCTTGATGCGATGCCGGGCGGAGGCGCGGAAATTTTCAGCGAGCGAGTGCGCGACAAGATGTTTGCCGACAAAATCGGCGCCGATGAATGGATAAGCGTAATCAAAACCGCTCACCGGCTGGGGATTCCGTCCAACGCCACGATGCTCTACGGTCATATGGAAAAAGTGGAAGAGAGAGTCGATCATCTCATCCGTCTCCGCGATGTTCAGGATGAGACGAAGGGGTTCTTTGCTTTTATACCGCTCGCGTATCATCCTCACGTCGAAGACTCAACGCAATGGGCGACGGGCATCGACAATTTAAAAAGCATCGCCGTGAGCAGGCTCATGCTCGATAATTTCCCGCACATAAAAGCCTACTGGATTTCGATGGGACCGAAAGTTGCACAGATAAGTCTAGGTTTTGGGGCCGACGACCTTGATGGTACAGTCCGTGACGAGAGAGTCTTCCATATGGCCGGCGCTTCAACCGAAAACACTCTGACAAAACGGCAGCTGATCAAGCTGATTAAAGACGCGGGCCGCGTCCCAATCGAGAGAGATGCACTATACAAAGTCATAGAAAGCTTCGCTTAGCAAACATCTAAGCGGTAGCAAAGGAATTACAATGTCCGATTCACAGAGTTGCGATCCTAAAGATCCTCCGAACAAGAAAAAAATCGGTGCTGTGAGTTTTCTCAATACGAAACCTCTTATCTACGGAATAGAAAAGAACATCTTTCCGCATAACTTCCAACTGACAAAGGCAATCCCCTCCGCTCTTGCAGTTGGGCTGAATGCCGGCCGGCTCGATGTCGCCCTCGTGCCGAGTATCGCCTACGCGAAAAATAGTCCGGAACTGCAAATCGTTCCTGATTGCGGAATCATCGCTCATGGAAAAGTGAAAAGCATCCGATTATACTTCAACAGGAATCTCAAAAGCATCAGATCGGTCGCAGTCGATATTAGCTCAGTGACTTCGGTTGTGCTGACTAAGATTCTGCTCGCTGAGAGATTCGAAGTAAAGCCGGAATTCATAGCCGCAGTCCCCGATGTAGAAAGAATGCTTGCCGCTGCCGACGCGGCTCTAGTTATCGGCGATTCTGCGTTGTTCAAGACGAGATCGACGGACGAGAATTATCTTGATCTAGCGGAAGAATGGCATGACATGACGGGACTTCCATTTGTGTTTGCAGTCTGGGCCGGACGACGAGGAGCGCTCGAGACGGACGAACTTCAGGCAATAATATCGTCTAAGATTCTCGGTCAGGACAATATAGACGCGGTGTGCCATGATGCTGCAGCGGAGTACGGTGCAGATTTCGACCTTGTAAAATCTTATCTGACAGAGAATGTTCAGTTCGATCTCCGCGAGGAAGAGATATCCGGGATGAAACATTTCTTTGAGCTTTCCTACTATCATGGTGCGCTGGAGTATCTCCCCTTGCTTAACTTCTATCCATTGGAATCAACCGCCAAAGAATTTTTTTAGATTCCAGTCTGCGCGTAAAGACGGCCCGGTTACTTCCCTCTCTATTCGGCTCTGATCAGCGACGTTTTGAGGAGGCCCGGGATATTATCTTATCGTACAAAAGCATGGAAAGGCTGAAACTTACCGATTCTTCCGGCCTGTTTGGCCGCTGAATACTCATTCTGTCCCTATGAGCTTGGAGCATTCATGCCGGCCTTCAGCCGACCTTGTAAATGAGTTGACTTGAATTGGTCGTGAGTCTGTAACTATTTGCTACGGTTTCGTAGATTTTCTCTGGAAAGGAGTTTGTGAAATGAAATGGCTGTTTACTTTTTTTGTCGTATGCTCGATGATTTTTGCTGCCTCTGTTTCCAGAGCACAGAATAATAATCCCACAAACCAAAAGGGAAATCAGGATACAACCTATTCGGTTCAACGTGGTTTTATAGATTCGTTGAGAACCGAGCTCAAACAGATCGAGCGGGCTTACCATCTGTTCAAGGCTCGCACGGATACCACCAAGGAATTGACGGAAGCGGATCGCGAGGAGTTGAAGAAGCTGTCTGATCTGTTGGAAAAGATCGGCGATGAGATTCGGGATCTTACCAGTACCGCCGCCCAGCTTGCAGGCGATGCTGCAAACATTTACGGAATCGAAAGTGCCCATACTGAACATGGAGATTACACACTGGGTGACGACCAGGTTATGAATGACAACGTCGAGGTGCTGAACGGAGACGCGTTTATATACGGGATAATCAGAGGAAGCATGATAGTCGTTAACGGGGATGCGTTTGTCAGAAACGGTTCGAAGGTGGACGGAGACGTGATCGTAGTGAACGGCAAAGCTCACGTCAGTGACGACGCCTCGGTTTCAGGGAATGTCATAGAGCGGGTGGGAAGCGATCTTGAGGAAAGACACACGTTCGTGCACAGACTTAAACTTACAGAGCATCCGGATATTTGGCAGAATCATGATTTCTTGTTCGACCATCTCGCAGCGAATTACAACAGAGTTGACGGCCTTTTCCTAGGACTTGGAGCTGAAAAGGATTATTTCTGGGACGGAACAGACGATACCTCGCCGTATGGTTTCCTAGGCTATGCATTCAATCTCCATCGTTGGAGATACCAGCTCGGATTGGACAAATGGTTCGGCAACGAAAACAGATTTGAGACGGGCCTCGAGGCGCATTCACTTACCGATTCAAAAGACTATTGGATAATTGGACCTAAAGAGAATCTTGCCTATTCAATTATAGCGCGAGAGGATTTCATGGACTACTATTCCCGGCAGGGTGCGTCGTTCCACGTCGCGCAATACTATCAGGTCAATTCGAGAGTCACCCTAAGTTATGATGTTGACAAATATTCATCCCTGTCGAAAACGACGAAGTGGTCTCTCTTCGGAGGACATAAGGTCTTCCGTGATAACCCGGCTATCGATGACGGCTGGTTGCGAAGCATTGTCGTTGACGTTGAGCATAGAAGCTATAGCGGCGGAGACGCAAGGAAACAAGGATGGGTCGCTGACCTACGTGGCGAGACGACTCTTAGCGGAGCATTCGACTTCAGGATGATTACGTTGGATGCGGTTCGTTACCAACCGCTCTTCACAGGCCTGCAGTTGAATATGAGATTTAGAACCGGGACTTCTACCGGAGATCTCCCGCTCCAGCGTTTGTATCAAATAGGAGGCTTCAATTCACTGAATGCGTTTTCCTACAAGGAGTTTTCGGGGAACAGGCTGGTTTTGTTCAACTTTGAATTCTTATTTAATCCCGGCATGTTCAAACATTCTGAATTCTTCCCGGTAAATACATTTACCCTCATCCTGTTTGGAGACATGGGTGAAGTAAAAGATGCGGGGTCGTCCGTCGGAATGGCGGAAGGATGGAAAGTAGTTAGCGCCTCAGATCTCAAATCAGATTATGGCTTCGGCGTCGGGAGTGACGACGGCAATTTCCGCGTCTTCGTTGCGTGGAGGACCGATATTGCCACATCACCCACTTTTGGCATCCGATTCGCAAGACCATTCTAGGATGTAACAGCTGCGACTCGCTGCGAAGTGAGTCGCAGTTTCTCCTGTCTTATTACGCCCGCGAGACAACTACTGCCGTTCCATAACATAATACTTCCGAGACTCCGCTCATCAATTCGGTTGCATCATACCTTACGCCGATCACCGCATTCGCGCCTAATTCTTCTGCGTGTTTAGTCATCATGTCGAATGCCTCGTTCCGTGTTTTTTCGCAGAGCTCGGTGAACAAGGTTATGTTGCCGCCGAATATTGTTTGCAGCGATCCGCCGATCGTACCGAGAAGCGACCTCGAGCGCACAACGATGCCGCGGACGACGCCGATCTGCTTGACGATCCGGTAGCCTTCAAGCTCAAATGTAGTTGTGGTTAGAGAGTGATCCATGATATTTTCCTTTTGTGGTCAAAGTAAAATTTGTCGGATAAAAGTGAGAAATCAAAATTTTCCCAAGGCGATCTTCTGAGAGAAGCCAAAGGAATCCTGAATTCAGACCTTGAATTTTGACCTTTGGATCCTGGCTTAGTAAATTGAGTGAACCAGTAATTAGGAAGATGGAACGGTTGAAAATTGTCGCTGTCGTTTGTGCATGTTTGATATTTGCATCATGTTCCTTACCTAAAATGAAAGTCGATCTCATACTTACAGACGGTAGTTTTTGTACACTCGATTCTCTGGTGGAGGATGCGCAGGCGGTCGCGGTAAATGGCGGCCGGATTGTCGCCGTCGGGACAAGAGATGAAATTGAGTCCCGGTTCACGGGGAAGGCGACAATAGATCTGAGAGGTGCGTTCGTTCTCCCGGGGCTGACCGACGGTCATGGTCATGTATCGGAATTGGGCTTTAGTTTGACAACGCTTGATTTGAGGGATATGAGATCCAGTGATGATGTTGGCAAACTGGTGCACGATGCGGCGGCGAAATCGGTCAGGGGCAGATGGATTCGCGGCAGGGGTTGGAATCAAGAATTATGGCAGGATAAAAATTTTCCGACGCACGGCATTCTCGACCGGGCCGCGCCCAATAATTACGTCCTCCTTGTGCGAGTCGATGGACACGCAATCTGGGTGAACAAAAATGTTATCGAGCTTGCGGGCGTTACACGCGCAACGAGCGATCCGATCGGCGGACGAATCCTGAGAGACCAAAATGGCGAACCAACAGGAGTGTTTCTCGACGCAGCGATGGAATTGATCACCTCAAAGATACCGCCGCCGACAGATGCTGAAATTGAGAACGCTATTATTCTTGCATCTGATACCTGTGCACGCTATGGACTGACGGAGGTTCATGACGCAGGAATTGATGCGCAGACTTTGAGAGTATACGAGAGACTCGCAAGCGAAGGTAAACTGAAGATTAGAGTTTATGCGATGTACCTCGGCACAGATTCGACTCTGCCGGCGATATTAAAACAAGGGCCGCTGGCAGATCAAAGAGGCTTTTTCACAATGCGTTCGGTAAAAATTTATATGGATGGCGCGCTCGGGTCTAGAGGAGCAGCGCTTGTGCAAGCTTACACTGATGATCCTGGCAATTACGGCCTGACAGAAATAGGCGAAAAGGATCTAGAGAATTTAACTGTGGCGTGTTTGTCAAATGGATTCCAGGTTTGTACCCATGCCATCGGTGATCGCGCGAACCATATCGTGTTGAACGCATACGAAACCGCCCTGAAAGTTGCCCGGGTTCCGGACGCCAGGTTACGCGTTGAACATGCCCAGGTACTTCTGAAGGAAGACATCGCGCGATTTAAAAAGTTGAATGTCATTCCATCGATGCAGCCGACGCATTGCACCTCCGACATGTCGTGGGCGGAGATGAGACTCGGTCCCGAACGAATAAAATATTCTTACGCCTGGCAGTCTCTTCTCAAAGGAGGGAACGTGATTATCGGGGGCTCGGATTTTCCCGTCGAGAGCCCCGATCCGCGTCTAGGAATTTATGCAGCAATCACAAGACAAGACTTGTTCGGGTTACCGCGGAATTATGAAGATGTGAAAGAATATTTTCAGGTTACCTCCGATATCGCCGCCGACAGCTCGGATTTCAGAGGAGGTTTTTTCCCCGAGGAAGAGATGACCATGGAACAAGCGTTGAAAGCCTTTACGATTTGGCCCGCTTACGGCGCATTTCAGGAAAACGAAAAGGGAACAATATCGGTAGGGAAATACGCGGACTTTACGATTTTCAGAAAGGACTTCAGACAAATTCCGCCGCGAGAAATTCTCGAGGATGAAATTGTGGCAACGATAATGGGAGGTCGGGTTGTATATGCGAAACCAACGTCAAATTACGGTGAGACGTTGAATGCTGGAAGATCAAATCAATAACCTATTTCAAGTCCCTTCTATTCAAAAGAAACTTTCCTTTGAGGTTTTTGTTCAGAAAACATGAATCCTCAGAACGGTTTCTGCGTCTAAAATCTTAATTGCCGTCTTGCGGCATCTCCCGAATTACAGCGAAATAATCAACCGGGAGAAAAAAACAGCTTCTTTGATTTTCTATTATGAAAAAATAAACCAGGAGGGATTCTTATGAAGATCGCAATAGTATTTTTGTCCATGATCGCGGCGAGCAGCACGCTTTTTGCCCAAGGAATGGGTCAGCGCCGTCAGTTTTATGACACTTCTACTGTCACGACCGTAACCGGGACCATTGCAACCGTCGATAGCCAGGCTGCACCGAGGGGAGATAGCTACATGATCCGCCTAACCGTCAAGGACACGAGCGGGACAATACCGGTCATGGTCGGTCCGTCGTTCTACATCAATAGTCAGAATATTTCATTTAACAAAGGGGATGCGATTCAAGTTACCGGCTCAAAAATGAACTTTCGCGGAAATGACGTGATTCTGGCTGCGCAAATTGTGACCGGCGGAAAAACGATCAAGCTGCGCGATGATTCCGGCAGGCCGGTTTGGATGCGAAATATGAGGTAGTCATCAACAATTAACATGATGCTATGGCGAATCTTGATCGGAAGGTTCGCCATTTTTTATTACACGGAACGACGGCTTATTTTTCATCTGGGTCATTTATTTGACCTATCTTCGGGATTGCAGGGCAATGGGGAGTTGAGCCTCCGCCTAGGTCGCGCCCAATGAGGGTGGGATTCCGACAGTTAGTTCGAGATTATTTGTTTGGAAGTCCACGATGTGATAATTTTTTCCGTAGAATAAATGACTGATCCTATTATCTTTGGCCGCAATGCGGAATCGAAGGTTGTCTCGGTATTCCAGACGGGTGACGCTTCGATGAAAATCATAAAGAGGATAGGAGGTGTCGCGGTTTCGGAGGAGCGCAAATTTTACCCGTTCTTCTTTGTGAACGACATTTCTCTTCTCAAGGGCTTCGAGAAAAAGTTCTGGGAAGTCGAACTGGCGGGAAATAATTATTACAGGTATCTTTGCATTTTTAAGAAATGGACCGACATGCGCTCCGCACTGAGAAAGGCGGCGGAAAATTTGCATCATGGCCAAAAAGAACCTTCCGTTGATTTCTCGGAGATAGAAGAAATCTACGTGAAGCAGGATCCGATATTTCAGTTCCTGATGCAAACAGGGATCACCCTCTTCAAAGACATGGAATTCTCCGAACTGAGAAGGATGCAGCTTGACATAGAAACCTTCTCGATTTCAAACTTCTCAGTCTCAGCGCGGCCTGAGGACCGGATCATACTTATTTCTCTGTCGGACAATTCCGGATGGGAGTATGTGATTGACGGACGCGAAAAGGGGGAATCCGTCATGTTGAACGAACTTGTGGATATTATAAAGAGGCGTGATCCGGATGTCATAGAAGGTCATAATATTTACAACTTCGATCTTCCGTACATTTTGCGTCGATGCGAAATGTGCGGCGTTAAACTGAACATCGGGAGAGATTCGTTGGAACCGAAAGTCTATACTTCGCGGGTGAATTTCCAGGAGAGAGAAATTGAGTATTCCAACATCGAAATTCCCGGACGACATATAATAGACACGTGGCTGCTGGTTCAGGGTTACGATTCGACGAGAAGGGAACTCGAAAGCTACGGGTTGAAGAATGTCGCAAAGCATTTCGGTTTCGCCTCGCAGGATAGAACCTACATCGAAGGCTCAAAGATTTCTGAAACATGGTTGAAGAATCCCGACACGCTGGTACGATACGCCTTGGACGACGTCAGAGAAACCCGAATGATCGCCGAGCATTTATCGCAAACGAGTTTTTATGTTTCTCAGATGCTGCCGTACAACTACGGGCAGATTCCCCGCCTCGGCTCAGCGGCAAAAATTGAATCGTTATTTGTTCGGGAGTATCTGCGAAAAAAACATTCAATACCGAAGCCGCAAATCGGCAGGCAGACAAGCGGCGGATACACCGATGTGTACATGCAGGGCCTCTTCGGTCCGGTAGTCCACGCGGATGTTGAATCGCTGTATCCGTCAATTATGCTAAGTTATAAGATTTCACCCGGGACTGATGAGCTCGGAGTATTTCAGAAGACTTTAAAACATCTGACGAAATTAAGACTGGATACCAAAAAAGAGATGAGAGAAGAGTTAGACTCGATGAAAAGATTCAGGCTGGACGCGATGCAATCCTCGCTGAAAATCTTGATCAACTCATTTTACGGGTATCTTGGTTATTCTCGCGGGATCTTTAATGATTACAAAGCCGCCGACATGGTTACCGAAACGGGGCAGAAGATTCTTCGACAAATGATCAGCCAGCTGTCAAATGAAGGTGCCGTACTTCTTGAGGTCGACACCGACGGATTATATTTCGTGCCTCCGCGTGAACATGTCGGAGAAGAAAACGAAAGAGGATTTATCACGAAGTTGTCTCGTACTTTGCCGCAGGGGATAAATCTCTCTCTGGATGGCAGATATGAAAAGATGCTCAGCTATAAGAAGAAGAATTACGCACTGCTCGGCTTTGACGGGAAAATAAAAGTCCGGGGTTCTTCATTAATATCGAGGAGCATGGAACGATTCGGCCGTGATTTCATACAAAAAGCGATTGAGTATTTGCTGCATGAAAATGTTAAGGCACTTCATGACCTTTATGTCGGCTACTCCCATAAAATCCTCAGTCGCGAACTTCCTACCGGGAACATTGCCAGAACTGAAACGGTTAGAGAATCCACCGAAGAATACGAAGCGGCGGTGAGAGCGAACCGCAGAAATCGGAGTGCAAGTTTTGAGGCGGCGATAGCTGCAGGCTTAAGTCTGAGAGCGGGCGAGCGAGTTACCTACTATATTGTCGGCAGCGATCCGCATCAGCCATCGTTTATGAACGCAAGGATCTACGATCCTGGCGGTTCCCTTCGAGACAAGAATGACGAAACCAGAAGAGATTACAATACGCAGTATTACATAAGGAAATTGGACGAATACGCAAAACGCTTTTTTGATTTCTTTGAGCCCGAGGATTTCCAGAAAATATTTTCTACTGATGAAGGCTCGTTGTTTGCGGTGACGCTGGATGGAATCAAAATCAGGGTAAACGAAGTCGGCGGAGTCGATACGAAAATTGAAGAAGAAGAGGAATAGAAAATTCTATCTGAGATTAAAGGCCGCCGATTTTCCTAACCTTCGTATTCTTTCCGCAAAATTTGAAAACCCTCCCGTTCAAGCATTTGTGCGGCGTGATCCATGATCTGTTCCGTGTCGAATGAGAGTCTGAACATCCCGCCTGTACCTTCTCGTACTTTCAGAAGCTCGATATCCTTTATGTTTATGCTTGAATCGGCGAGCGTTGTAGTAATTTCTTTGAGAACTCCGACTTTGTCTTCAACAACCACGTAAAGGTCATAGAGGGGATGCAAGAATCCTTTCCCGCCTTTACGAATTTGTGAACGGCCATATTTGGCGTTTTCAAATTCGCGCTCCACTTCTTTAAGCTTCCCCTGAGTGATGGAGACACGTAGATCGGAGAGCCTCTTAACAAAAACATCGATGATATCATCTATGTTGGCTCTGTTTGAAGCGATCACGTCTTTCCACACGGCGAAGTCGCTCGAAGCAATCCTCGTCATATCTCTAAAACCGCCGGCAGCGAGCGTGTTGAAGTTCTCGTCACGCTTCGAAAGTCCATTTATCAGATCCACGAGTTCTACGGCAATGAGCTGCGGCAGGTGGCTTGTGGCCGCGGCGATCTTGTCGTGTTTTGCCGAATCCATGAACAATATCCTGGCGCCAAGCTGTTGGATGGATTCGAGCAGAGACGATATTGTTTCTTCCGGATAATTTCTCAGCGGGCTGAGGACATAAACGGCATTCTGGAAAAGAAAAGGCTGCGCGGCTTCGACACCGGATTTTTCGGAACCTGCCATGGGATGTCCGCCCACAAAAACGATGTTCTTTGGAATGCATTCTTTTGCTGCATCCATGACAGGTTTTTTCACGCCCGCAACATCCGTAATTATTGTGCCATCATGTGCAACGGCCGCGACTTCTTTGATAACTTCAACTGTTTTATCTGAGGGGACGCAAATAAAAATTACCTCGGGGCCTTCGCTGCATATGTCGGAGACACTTTTCGATACTGTCACAAAGGGTATATGTTTCAAAATCGACTTCTCATTCTGGGGCAGATCGAGCACAAAGACACGGTGACCGCTTTTGGCGAGCGACAGCGCAATCGAGCCGCCGATCATTCCGCAACCGATCACACCTATCTTCTTCAGCGAATTAAAATTCTCAAATTCATCCAACTTCAGTTACTCCGACCTGTTTGAGAAAGGTGCTTGGCGAAGTGATCTCGTGTTCAGCCATTGTTTTGTTTCATCTGCCCATTGTTAAGCGACTTTCCTTCCGATAGCTTCAGCGATCAGTCTGATTTCCTTCATCATTTGAATGAACTGGTCAGGGAAGAGAGATTGCGGGCCGTCGGAGAGCGCCTTTGCCGGATCGTTGTGAACTTCGACCATAATCCCGTCGGCACCCACAGCGACGGCAGCTCTTGCGACCGGTACGACCTTTTCACGAATGCCGGTTGCATGGGACGGATCGACAATTACCGGGAGATGACTCTTTTTGTGTACGACAGGAATCGCGTTAATGTCGAGTGTATTCCTCGTGGAATTCTCGAATGTCCGTATCCCGCGCTCACACAACATAACGTTCCTGTTTCCTCCCGCAAGTATGTATTCAGCTGCCATAAGCCATTCTTCGACAGTTGCGGCGAGCCCGCGCTTCAGCATGACCGGTTTGGATATTTTCCCGATCTCTTTCAACAGAAAGAAATTCTGCATGTTGCGCGCGCCGACCTGAAGAATGTCGGCATATTGTGCCACTATATCAATCTGGCTTGTATCCATGACTTCGGTGATCACCAGGAGGTTGAATTTGTCTCCTGCCTTCCTCAGCAGCTTCAGTCCGTCTTCGCCCAATCCCTGAAACGAATAGGGGGAAGTTCTCGGCTTGAATGCGCCGCCGCGAAGAATCTTTGCTCCGTTCTTTGCGACATTATCCGCTATCGTGAAAAGTTGATTCTCATTTTCAACCGCGCATGGTCCAGCCATGACCACCACCTCGTTCCCGCCGATCTTTACCCCTTTGATCTCGATGACTGTTCCTTCCGGTTTGAATGTCCTGTTCGCGAGTTTGTACGGCTCCGTGACACGGTATACCTCGTCGACCCCCGGAAGAACCTGGATCTGCCTGTGGTCGAAATCGGGTTTTACTCCGATTGCGCCAAGTATAGTTCTCGAAACGCCTGTCGAACGATGGACGTCGAAGCCGAACTCGTTCAAAACTTTTATTACGTTTTCGATCTCGGCTTCCGATGCTTCTTCTTCAAATACCACAACCATGTTAGATGCTCCTTAGATTAAACTCTAATTGAAAATTTATGATTAAGAGAGATTTTTCTTTCTGGATTAACGACAAAATACAATTATATCTGTGAATAGAGTCAATTCCCCCATTGGGGGAAATAGAAATAGGAGTATAACCAGTTAGCCCAAACTGGTCGGGCGTCGGAGAGGGATTGTTGTATTTCGTTACTGCTTTTCACTGTCTGAATATAAACAACTAAGGTCTAATTCTGCAAGAAGATTCAGAAGAAATTACCCACAGGTTGCAAGATCTGATTTCGCGAATAGGCTGCCTGTTCAGGCTTCATCACCATCGCCTGACTCGTTCATTATTTCTAACTCAGTCATCGATGAGTTTTTTAGTTTTCCTCATCAAAGTATATTGGTAAAAATGCTTGAGATGCCGATAAATGATTGTGAGATAACGATGAGAAATCTCTTACCAATACTGGTCTTTTTCTTTCTTCCGACTTATATCATTGCTCAGAACGTTTCCTTCACTGTGATGGCAGCCGATTCGGCAAAGCCGATCAGTCCGTACATCTATGGAACAAATCAGCTGTTAGCCGGTGGAGAAAACTGGACCGCTATGCGAATCGGCGGGAACCGTCTTACCGGCTACAACTGGGAAAACAACGCATCCAATGCAGGCAGTGATTGGTTTCAATCGAGCGACGACTATCTCACATCAGTATTTAACATACCTTCGGACAGTTCCAATATTCCCGCGATTGTTACCGAGGCATTTTATAATCAGGCTCATCAGATCGGTTCTTATCCTCTCGTCACGCTTCAAATGGCAGGTTTCGTCGCGAAGGATAAGAATGGAACGGTTGATTCGTCGGAGACCGCTCCATCTTCGCGGTGGGCTTATGTGGCGTTTCAAAAAGGATCTCACCTTTCGCTTCAACCCGATACAGGCGATGACACTGTTTTCATGGATGAATATGTGAACTTTTTGGTGAGCAAATACGGAACTGCAAGCGCGCCCACCGGTATTCGCGGCTATGAGTTAGATAATGAACCCGACCTTTGGAATTCAACGCATCCGAGGCTTCATCCCTTGCAGCCGACGTGCCAGGAGATTATTTCCAGGTCAGTAAATCTGTCACGAGCTGTGAAGAAGATTGATTCTTCCGCCGAGATATTCGGACCTGTCTCCTACGGATTCAACGGCTATTTGTCTTTTCAAGGTGCCCCCGACTGGAGTACTGTCAGCGCCGGAAAAGGATATTCATGGTTCCTTGATTACTACCTGGATCAAATGAAAAGGGCGAGCGATTCCACAGGCAAAAGACTGCTCGACGTTCTCGACCTGCACTGGTATCCTGAGGCGCAGGGAAGCGACGGAAACAGGATTGTAAACTCCAACGCCACGACGACCGTTGATAACCTGGCGAGAGTTCAAGCCCCGCGGACTCTGTGGGATCCATCTTACAAAGAGCAAAGCTGGATCGCTCAGTATTTTCCATCGTATCTACCCCTCATTCCGAAAGTAATGGAGTCGATCGGCAGATATTATCCCGGAACAAAATTAGCATTTACTGAGATTAACTACGGCGGTGAGAATGACATCTCGGGTGCGCTGGCAACCGATGATGTCCTTGGAATATTTGCGAAGTACGGTGTCTATCTCGCCACATTCTGGCAGCTCAATGGTCCATCTCAATTCATTTCAGCTGCATACAAAATGTACAGGAACTATGATGGCGAAGACTCAAAGTTCGGTGATTATTATATCCCGTCACGAACCAGCGACAGCGTAGACTTCTCGATCTATGCGTCGATAAAGAGCGATGAGAACAAAATCCATCTGATAGTGATAAACAAGAACTACAACACAGGTGTAACCGGCAGCTTTTCCATTCTGTCATCAAAGCAAATCACAGGAGGAAGAGTCTGGGAGCTCAACCGTTATGGCTCGCAGATACATGAGCTCGACAGCGTGACAAATATATCCAACAATGCGTTTTCATACCCGATTGAAGCGGCATCAATCTGCCATTTTGTTTTGCAGACTTCGGCAACGACGAATATTGTCGAGAGAAACAGAACTCCGGACAAATTTGAATTGGCTGCGTATCCAAATCCTTTCAACCCCTCCTGTCGAATCCAGTACAATATCCCGGACAATTCAATCTCAAGACTCGAGGTCTATTCAGTCACCGGTGCTTTAATAAAAACTTTCGACGGGCTTTCTCATTCCGGTTCACTGACATGGGATGGCACGAACGAGAACAAACGGAAGGTAGCGTCGGGTGTGTATTTCGCTATTCTGCGAAATGCGGAACACCTGTTTGCAACAGAGAAATTGCTTTTGCTGAAATAACCGGAGGATCGGACGGGACGCTGTCCATTTTTAAGCTGGCGGCACGGTCTTCTGATCTCAGTATCGGTCCAGTCTAAAATTCTCTCCGAGATAGAGCTTTCTAGCTTCCGTATCGTTTGCGAGGAACTCTGACGTCCCCTCTTTTAATATTTTCCCTTCGAACAATAAGTAAGCACGATCCACGATAGAAAGTGTTTCGTGGACGTTATGGTCGGTTATCAGAACTCCGATCCCTCGCTTTTTCAGGTTCACCACGATTTTCATTATGTCTTCGACCGCAAGAGGATCGATTCCGGCAAAAGGTTCATCGAGGAGCATGAACTTCGGATCGGATGCGAGCGCGCGGGCTATTTCGGTTCTTCTTCGCTCGCCGCCGCTGAGAGCGTAACCGAGAGTTTTGCGGATGTTCGAAAGTCCCAGTTCTTCGACAAGCCGGTCGGCCTGATCCCTTCTTACCGTTCCATTTAATTTCCTGTATTCGAGGACAGCCATGATATTATCCTCAACCGTCATCTTCCGAAAAATAGAAGCCTCCTGCGGCAAATATCCGATTCCGAGGCGCGCCCTCTTGTACATCGGCAATCCCGTGATCTGAGTGACGCCTATGAATACGTTTCCCGAGTTTGGCTTAACCATTCCGACCATCATATAGAAAGTTGTCGTCTTGCCGGCGCCGTTCGGTCCGAGTAGACCGACAACCTCACCTTGACGGACTTCGACTGAGACGTCATTCACAACGTATCTTTTTTTATACCTTTTATATAGACCGCGCGAATGCAATACGCTGCTTTCAGAGAGCGTATAATCCATTTGTGCAGTTGAAGACTCGTTCATTTATCTAACTGCGAAATTTTTGTCCACTCCCGCGGAAACTCCGATTTTTCCGGACGATTTCTGTAGTAGATAAAACCCGCCAGGTTATAAGAGTCTACTCCACCCTTGACAAGTTTTTCCGGATAATATGTCCCCTCGACTCCGCTAATTACCGCGATTCTCTCTATCTTTCCGTCCTTGAAATACATCACGACCCGGTCACCGCTGACTCTGTTAACTCCGTTAGGTTTATTTTTGTCGTAAAGATAATACAAACTGGTTGCGTTATTTTCAACGATGATATGGTCCACCTTCCTGTCGTTCAGATACATTGTCAGTTTTTTGCCTTTGAGCTGGTTGTATCTGTCGGCGAAAATGGAATCGCTCTGCGACACAGCGAACGCCGCGCCGTCGACAACAACATGATCAATTTTCTTGTCGCGGATGTAAACCGTTATGCTGTCGCCGGTAAGCTGATTATCTTCGTGCCAGACGACAGGCTCCTTCTCCAGGACAACCATGCTGTCCTTGGAAAAATAAATTCCATAACCACAGTGCGCGGAAAGCGAGCCCCGAATTATCTGCACGCTGTCCTTCGCGATGAACCGCTCGTTTGCACTGTCACGGTAAGCTTCCATGATCAACGAGGTAATCATCATCGTGTCGATTTTTCCGTCCGAACTCGTATCGATTTGTACGAGAAGAGGTTCTCCGGTCATGAGGCTGTAGTTTCTTTTGCTGTAATCTTCGAAATGGAAACCGCGGACCGTAATATTGTTTTCGAGACTCTTTATCCTGACGTTTACATCCGCAAATGTCTTCTCTTCCTCCCGGTAATAAATAAGCTGGTCAGACGTCAATTGCGATGCTGAGTCGCGGACAAAAACGTCTCCGAAGAACTGTGCCACCTTGGTATCCGTGTTGTAATTGCCTCTGTCCGCGGTCAGGGTCCGGCGCCTGTCGTTTAGATAAACCGCACTATCGCTTGAAACGGTGCTTGTTTTCCCGAAATACGTCCCGTGTTTTGTTCGCAGCGTCAGAGTATCGTCCTCCACTCTCACGTTGCCGTAAAGATCGACGATATCCAGCGTCATGTTTTGAACTGCTCGGTCGCAATTCAGAGTCGTGTTTCCTCGCTGCATTACGACATGACCGACCAGGTCGCGGTAGCTATCCCCGTTTAGACTGTAGCCGACGAGGCTGTCTGCGTGAATCAATCGAACGGTCTGTTCCTGTGCGTTAGCCGCGACGAGAGGGAGCAGGCGGGAGGCGATCAAGAAGATGCAGGGAATTCTCAGCGTACGAATTACTGCTTCTAGATTCTTGCTACCGGTGACTTCTTTCCCGTCCTTTTTGTCGCTGAAGGTAAGACTCACTTTTCAGATTTTGCCTCCCCGCTGACGTTGAATATCTTGTAATTCCTGAGATCGCGGTCAGATTCCATACCGATTCCTTGTATGGTCTCCTTCGGGGAGACGATCCTCACGAAAACATCTGAAGTAACCTTTTGGGTCCTGTTGTTCCAGTAGAGTTGCTGGGTCCATAAAGTCGTCCCGCTGTCGTTATGGGCGTATACGTTCCCGATCGCTTCGAGATCGTTTGTCTGGTCATTCACAATGCCGCTGTCGGAAGTGAGATAACTCGTGTGGACTCCGCGATCGTCGAAAAAATCGACGCGGACACTGTCGCCGAGGTAAGTCTTGCTTTGATTGTTGAATACCACGGCGTGTCCTGCTTTTAGAACTCCTTTCGTTATTCCGCTATCGGTGAAAAGTATCGTCGAATTCCAGCTCTCCTGATCGGGAGGATTCCCGGAAATCGGTACCACTGTAGGTTTCAATTTTTCTTCGCAGCCGGTAAGGACGATAGCCGGCAACTGACAGCATACGTCTAAAATAAAAACAGCAAAAATTCCCGGGAGAATTTTTTTCATGATTCCGATTTGGAAGAAAGTCCCGCTTTTACAAGGTCGTGGAGATGGATCATGCCCGCCGGTTTATGAAAATCGTCCACGACTACCAGCTGCGAGATATTAAAATTCTCCATCAGTTCGAGAGCCGCAACGGCGAGTGTATTTTGTTTCACAAATTTTGGATTTCTTGTCATGACGTCGTCGATAATCAAGTGAGAAAAATCAAGATCCTTCTGCAGAAGCCTTCGTAAGTCGCCGTCTGTTATTATTCCGACGAGCTGATTATCAGAATTAACCACACAGGCGGCTCCCAATCTTCCCGACGTCATCACAAGAATCGTTTCCCTGAGAGATGTCGACACGGCAACCTTGGGGATGTCTTTCCCTTTCACCATCAGTTCCTCCAGTCGCAGGAAAAGCCGCTTGCCGAGGTTTCCGCCGGGATGGAACATAGCGAATTCTTCTTCGGTAAAATTCTTGCGATCCAGCAGTGCGATTGCGAGTGCGTCGCCGATGACGAGCGCTGCCGTCGTCGAGGCAGTGGGTGCCAGATCGTACGGGCATGCTTCTTGTTCAACACTTGCATCGAGAACGAAATCGCTTTCTCTTCCCAGCTTGGACACCTTGTTGCCGATGATCGAGATAATTGGAACTCCGATTCGCTTGAACAATGGAACGAGCTGTAGGATTTCTTCCGTGTCTCCGCTCTTCGAAATGCATACGACGACATCCTCCGGTCTCACCATTCCCAAATCGCCATGGACTGCGTCGCTTGGATGCATGTAAATGGCCGGCGTTCCGGTCGAATTCATAGTCGCCACGATCTTCCGCGCGATGAGGCCCGATTTTCCCATGCCGGTGATGACAACGCGGCCGTTTATTTTCGAAATCAAATCGACGACCCCCGCAAAGGCTTCATCTATTTTATTTTCGAGCGCGCGAATCGCTTCGGCTTCTATTCTGACTACTTCTTTTCCTTTTTTAATAGCATCCATCGGAGAATTCATATCTTCTTCTGCGCCTTTAAGATTAGATCGATTATTTCCCGGACGGCACCTTGTCCGCCGCGCGACTTGCTGACGTAATCGACTTTCGTCCGCACTTCTCTGACCGCATTTGCCGGCGCAGCGCTGAATCCGACTTTGCGAAGGAGCGGAAGGTCAAGGATGTCGTCGCCAACGTATGCGATCTCTGATGATTCAAGCGAATAGATTTTCTTGATCTCCTCGAATGGAGTTATCTTGTCGATTGATCCCTGATATAGATCGACAACGCCGAGTTCCATGGCGCGCCGCTTAACGACCTCGGATTGCCGCCCGGTAATTATTCCGACTCTGATTCCGCTGTTCGTCGCATTTGTGATCCCGAAGCCGTCCTGCGAGTCGAATATTTTCATTTCGATGCCGTCGGGTCCGTAAATTATGGTTCCATCGGTAAGGACTCCGTCGACGTCCAGAAAAATTGCTTTGATTTTTTTCAGCTTCGGAAGGAGTGATTGTAGTTTTGTCATTTGTACGATCCCTCCGCCGTCTCGCCATCTCTACACGGCAACTTCTTCGAGACAGTTTTCGTCATTCCGTTCACAGTTCTCGTCTCAGCATGTCGATCTTCTTCACCTGAGTGAGCAGCGGCTCGAATGACTCAAACGGGAGTTGCGTGGAGGCATCACTTAATGCCTTCCTCGGTTCAGGATGGGTTTCAAGAAAGAGCCCGTCAATTCCAACTGCAACTCCGGCGCGAGCGATTGGGAAAATATATTCGGGTTGGCCGCCCGTTTTGTCTTTCTCTGCGCCCGGCAACTGAACTGAATGAGTCGCATCCAGAATGACAGGGAAGCCGCTGTCGCGCATTATGACCAGAGACCTCATGTCGACAACAAGGTTGTGATAACCGAAGCTTGCGCCGCGCTCTGTAAGCATCACTTTGGAATTTCCGGTCGCCGCAACTTTGTCAGCCTGCAGCTTCATGTCTTCCGGTGCCATGAACTGGCCTTTTTTTATGTTGACTCCCTTGCCGGTTTTCCCGGCTGCCTGAAGGAGCTCGGTTTGCCTGCAAAGAAAGGCCGGGATCTGCAGAACATCGGCGACTTCTGCCGCCGCATCAATTTCAGTTTCAGAATGCACGTCCGTCAAAATCGGGAGCTCAAATTCTCTTCTCACCTCTTCGAGAATTTTCAACGCTTCGTCCATTCCAATTCCCGCAAAAGATTTGCCGCTTGTGCGATTCGCTTTCTTGTAACTCGATTTATAAATGTAGGGCAAGCGAAGTTTTCCGGTAATCTGTTTGGCTTCGGCCGCTACTTTCAGTGCAAGCTCGCGGCTTTCGACGACGCAAGGACCTGCGATAATCACGAGCGGATTACCATTTCCGATTTTGATTTTGCCTATTACGATTTCTCTTGTCATTTGAATTTAGAGATTTTGAGTCACTCCTGAATGAAAGCTGCCGTCGGGAGAACTCTTGAAAAGTGAAGATAGCACACTGAAAACACAGATTCATCCCGTAGAATATGTGCTCAGTCTTGACTAAGCCCAGATTTCGATTTTCATTGATCGATTGCGATTAACTAATGTATGCAAACCTAATTCTTCCGGATAATCCGGGCGATTCTGTCGAATGCAACCCTCTTGGGTTTTCACACACCCATGACGCAGTTTATCGCAACAACGTCTACTATATCCTGAACGCTGCATCCGCGTGAAAGATCGAAAGCCGGTTTCTTTAATCCCTGTACAATCGGCCCGAGTGCATCCGCACCGCCCATGCGCTGTGCCATCTTGTAACCGATGTTTCCTGCGTTCAAGTCGGGAAATATGAGTACGTTGGCCTCGCCCGCGACGGAGCTCGCCGGAGCTTTGCGCTTCGCTACGTCCGGAACGATCGCGGCGTCAAGCTGGAGTTCTCCGTCTATCTTCAAATGCGCCGCTTTCTTGCGCGCAATCTCGGTGGCCTGCACCACCTTGTCGACCAGCTCATGTTTCGCGCTGCCTTTTGTCGAGAACGAAAGCATCGCAACTCGCGGTTCTTCACCGACAAGCTTTTGATGATTCCCTGCGGTGGTAATGGCAATGTCGGCGAGCTGTTCTGCATTAGGATTCGGGACTACGCCGCAGTCGGCAAACGTATAGACTTTATTTGGAAACACAATCAGGAAGAAACTTGATACGATAGAGATTCCTTCCTGCATTCCTATTACCTGGATTCCTGCTCGAAGTACGTCGCCTGTTGTCGAAAGGGAACCTGCGACGCTTCCATCGGCGAGTCCATCCTTCAGCATCATGGCTCCCCAAAAGAGAGGATGCTTCATGGTTTGAACAGCCTGCTCCGGAGTTATGCCTTTCGATTTTCTCATCTCATAAAAAGTCCTTGCATATCGCTCCGCGTTGTCGTGATTTTCAGGATCCACGATTGCAATTCCGTTAAGGTGAGCTCCTGAGTCCTCTGCTTTTTTGCGGATTTCTTTTTCATTCCCGATAAGGAAAATGTTTGCGATCGTTTGGTCAGTGATTTTTCGTGCCGCGAGTATCGCGCGCTCATCCGTCGCGTCCGGCAGCACGACCCGGCGGTTCAATGCCTTCGCTTTCGCCTTGATTGATTCAACTAATTTTGTTTCCATGATTTTGTTTTCTTGTGATTGTTACGAATAATCTAACCTTCCTGCGCTGAAAGGGCAATGCCGCGCGGAACGGCGTGTTCGCGTTTCGGTCCGGTAGCCTAACAGTATCGGCTTGCGGATCACTCGGGATGTCAATATAAATCAGCGGAATGATGGTTTGAAGTGCCGAGGTGTGTGATGCGGCTTCTAAAAGACGGCCTTAGTGACTTGGTTGCAATGACGGTATTCCACGCAATATAATTTCAATGAGCCCGCGGAGACCTGCAAGCTGATGAGTACATCGCTGTCGCCGGTCAGGGAAAGTATTTCATAAGGTCGGAACTCATTCACCTTCAATTCGAGAATGCTCCTGTTCTTCGTTATGTCTTTACCGAGAACCAAGTGATGCGTGGATTCCATTGAAGTATGAACTCGAACGGATGCTCCTTCTTCCGAGCCGAAAAAAACGTTGACGGACTCGTCTTTCAGGCAGCTGATGTAAACCGTGCTTCCCGATTTACCCTCGATAAAATCTCGACCGACGAACCACGACCCGCACGGATAAATTGTATTCGGGAGATAGAAGTCGGGAAGAGAAAACTGCTGATCGGTCTCCGGGGTAACCAAGCTACTGAACAGGTAGTCGCCGGTGACATATCCCATCTGTTTCATCGTATAGCTGACTGGATGCGGGAAATCGTAATCCAACTCACCGATAGCCGGCAGATCCTCTCTGTACCCTGATGCGGCAAGACGTGCTTGAATCGTGCGCTCAAATTCTCTGAAGCTGATTTCACCTTCGCACTGCAATTTTAGAAATGAATTTGAATCGACAACAAAAAGGGCGGGAACCGCTTTGATCCTTGCTTGATGTTCCATCATGCCGTTTCCGTCAAAAATCGAATTCTTCATCAGATTGAATCTCTGCAGGGTGAGTTGAGCAGTGTTTCCGCGGAACATGCAAGACAACCGCGGTTCCATGATGAACCAAAATCCTACGGGAAGTTTTTCGTATCGCCGGGCTATCCGCTGGACCAACTCTACGGCTTCGGAAGAATTCCCGGAAACGGGCTCAAAGAACAGCACAGCGCTGATGAGATTCCTAGAATAATCTACTTCTATCCATTCACCGACTACGTTTGTGCCGCTGATTTGAGGCGCCCGCGTTTGATTACTCATTTCCATTGGTGCTTAATAACTAAATCTCAATCAAAATTCAATAGCATATCGAGAGTGATTTGTAAGAATATTTTCTCTGATGGACTATTAGACAGCCGCGAGATTCAGATCAGCGCTCGGACTCGCATTTAAGGGGAAAATTGACAGCAAGAAACTTCAATAGGATTTTTTGGGACTCTGTAGACGAGATGGCATCATTAGAGAATACTCGATGCACACCGAACTATACTATGATAATTCCTTCAAGCCTGAGGAGGTACTCTTTCAATTTGATCCCGCCTGCGTAACCGATAAGTTTGCTGTTGGAACCGACGACCCGGTGGCAGGGTATCACGATCGGGAGAGGGTTTTTGCTTACTGAGGCTCCAACTGACCTGTAACCTCTGGTGTGAACTCTTTTCGCAATTTGTTTGTAGGTCGTCGTAGTGCCATACGGGGTCTTGGCAACCTCCGTCCAAATCTTTTGCTGAAATGGCGTTCCGATCAAATCTATATCAAGCTCGAACTTAGAGCGCTTGCCGATGAAGTACTCGTTTAGTTGGCGGATCGCGGAGGAGTTCTTTTTCCTGTCGTCGACGATTTCATCCGTTTGAAAATTTGAATTGATCCATCCAAAGAAACTGGATTTCGAATCTCTCGGGATGGCTATCTTGCACAAGCCTTTTTCAGTCGAAGCAATATAAATGACGCCGATGGGCGATTCGAACGAGGCGCAGAATATCTTCTTATTGGAATTGTCGTCATTTGTTTCGCGATGAATGGTCAGCAAACTGCTGGCGACCTCTATGTTTCTGAGAGGTCGTATATTTTGCCATGACTTAGAAAATTTTACGCGCACTTGTGACACGTTAGCATCTTCGAGTATTATTCGCAAACAATCTTTAAGAAAAGCACAACGACCAGTCTGCTGGACCACAGTCCCCGAAGCGATTCATGACGCTTCAATTTAGCTGATACCGTATTTCAAGAAGTGAGCCAGCAACTCGTAACCAATATAACCGCTAAACACCAACATAATAATGCCGGAAACTTTAGAAAGCAATGTAAGCGTCTCGGCTTTGAAAGAATCTCGCTTCCAAAATATCGCTTTCAGGAGCGAATAATACCAGAGCGCTGTTCCCGATCCTACTCCCAATGCGAAGAGGATTCCATCACCGATATTTCCGATAATCGATTCCTGGGATTGGATTATACCGCTGAGAGTTATCCAGAATGCGACAAGTGTAGGATTGGACACGTACATGAAAACTCCTACCAAGAATGCGCTGTGGAACCTGCCATTTTTCGGGACCAGATTTTCATAACGGAAACTCTCAACTTTTGTCGCCACATCTCTTATCCCGAGATAGAGAAGAAGGATGAAGCCGATAACTTGAAAAATTATGTTTACTGTAAACTTGTGAACAAATGCGGAGAGGCCCAGCATGGCAGCGGCACAGTAAAAAAAGTCCATAGCCGATGCACCCAACCCGACTGCAAAAGCATTACTGAAACCCTGTTTGAATCCTTTTGAGATAACAGTGACGTTGATCGGACCGACCGGTATGGAAATGACAATGCCTATGATCATACCCAGCACGAATGCGATCATATGGACGCTTTGCCCCTAAGGCAATTCTTTATGAAAATTCTTTTCACCCGCATAAAAGGCTAACAAAAATAAAGAACGGAAAAACAAATTGCAATCTTTAACTGAAGCTCGAGTCACAAGGAGTCACCGTCGCACCGATGTTTACCTTGATTTTCAGAGACCGGTTCTTTATGATTTAATCTGCGTTTTAAATCAAATTGGAGGTATCCTGAATGTCACTTAAGCATTCTTTTTATTTTTTGTTACTGAGCATCGTTGCGGCAGGCTGTGCGGCCAGTTCGAATATCGATGACAAAGTAATTGCCGTAGTCGGAAGCAAGAAAATTACTTACGGCGAATTCAAGCAGCAATATTCGAAGAATTATCTCGGCGGTTCCGACTCGATAGCATCGACCGAGAGCAAGGAAAAGTTTCTCGATCTTCTTGTGGATTACCACCTGAAACTCCTCGATGCAGAAGAGGAGCGCATTCAGGTCGATCCGGAGGTGAAGGCTGAGCTGAAAGGTTACAGGGACCAGCTCGCGGTGAGTTATGTCATGGAACGAGAGATTACTTTGCCGATGGTGCAGAAGATTTACGACCGGCAGAAATACGAGGCACGGGCCGAACAGGTGTTTATACCTTTTGCCGGCGATACCGCGAAAGCCCACAACCAAGCGCTCGAGGTAATCAAGGAACTCAAAGCGGGAACTCCGATAGATTCCATGATGAAGAAATATCGCGGCGGAGACACTTATTATGTTACTGCCGGTACATTTCTGCAATATGTCGGTGGAAGAGAATTTGAAGACATGTTGTTCACGCTTAATCCAGGCGATGTTGGACCGGTTCCTGTACAGACGGCCTACGGCTACATCATCGTCAAATTGTTGGAACGGAGACCACGGGTCGAGAGCGTGCGCGCAAGTCACATCCTCATTCCCATATCCGGATCTACTCCAGCGGATACACTGAAAGCATTCAACGAGGCGGTCGCAATTATGGATTCCGTAAAACAAGGAGTGGACTTCGGCAAATTAGCATCGGACAATTCTTCCGATAAATATTCGGCAGCAAAGGGAGGCGACCTCGGATTCTTCTCGCGCGGCATGATGGTCAGGCAATTCGATCAGGCGGCATTCAGCATGAAGGTTGGTGAAGTTGCCGGTCCTGTGAGAACGAGATTCGGTTACCATATAATTAAGTTGACGGACATAAAACCGCTGCCTCAATTTGCCGAGGTGAAAGATAAAATACGCGAAGCTTATCTGAACGGAGGATACAAACTGGATTTTTCGGCGTTCATAGATCAACTCAAAGCCAAGTACAATTACAAACCGGATGGCGAAACGCTGAAGTTCCTTTATAGCAAAATAGATTCTGCCAAACAATTTGATGGAAACAATTTTGATTCGCTTCTGACGCCCGCAGAACGGCAAAAAGCATTGTTCACATTCGACAATTCCGCCGGCACAATCGATACTGTCCTGTCGCTGGTGAAGTCAGGGAACATACAGGCTCCT
This sequence comes from Candidatus Acidiferrales bacterium, assembly GCA_035515795.1. Taxonomy (NCBI): domain Bacteria; kingdom Pseudomonadati; phylum Acidobacteriota; class Terriglobia; order Candidatus Acidiferrales; species Candidatus Acidiferrales bacterium. The sequence goes on from DATJAY010000002.1 coordinate 62,366, forward strand.
CAAACGCTCCTGAACTGGCAGAATCTGAGTTCGCTCGTGGATGAATCTGCTAAACAAATGATCATTACTTATTACGCCGATTTAAAAGCGGAGACTTATCCGGACTTCGATTCGCTTATCGCCCAATATGAAAATGGGATTCTAATTTATCAGGTTGAGCAGAAGAACGTTTGGGGAAAAGTGGCTTCAACCGACAGCGTCCTGAAGCCGTACTATTTTGATCACATTAACAAATACTATTGGCCCAATCGAATCGACCTCAGCGAGATTCAGGTATTAACCGACAGTCTTGCCAATTTCATTTACGATTCGTTGAAAGCTGGCGGAGATTTCGATTCGCTCGCGGTGAAGTATACGAAGCGGCAGGGGATGGTCGAGAAGGACGGACATTGGGGATTGGTTGCCGATTCCACGAACGCTCTCTCCATGGCGGCAATGAAAATGAAGGAAGGAGAATTCGGTAAGCCGATCAACTTTGAAAACGGCTACTCGATAATTAGGGTCAACAAGTTTGTCCCATCCGGACCGAAGACTTTCGAGGAAGCGCGTCCGGAGGTATCTGCAGACTATCAAGAAGCCGAATCTAAGGAAGTTCAAAAAGAATGGATCGAAAGCTTGAGGAAGCGATTCGGCGTTCAAATCGATGACAAGACGTTCCGTGAACTTCTGGCAGGAAAATGACAGGATGGCAGTTCGCCTGATGATTGGGCTGGCGATTTTGTTGGCCGGATGTTCCCGTCATCAGGAAAACGGACGCCGTCTTGCATCTGTTAATAATTCATCGCTTTACGTGAAAGACATAGCTTCTCACGTGGATACGAACTCGGCCTACGCAGTCAGGAATTACGTTTCCAATTGGGTCAGTCAGCAGCTTTTGTTTGATGCGGCAAAGAAGGAAGGACTCGATAATGCGCCTGAGTTTCAAGAAAGCGTGGCGGAATATACCCGGCAGCTTGCCATAACGATGCTTCTTAACAGGAAGGTATACGAAGTTCCCATACAATTAAGCGAGGACGAGATTTCCAATTATTACAATTCTCACCGCGACGAGCTTCGGGCGAACAATGAAATTGTCTGCGTGAATCTTGCCGCGTTCGACAAGAGAAGCCGCGCTGTGTCCTTCAGGAATGCGCTTGTGTCAGGCTCATCGTGGAACGACGTGTTCAACGATATACCGACCAACGCTATCGTCGATGTGAAAGATTCCGTGTATATCACATCATCCAGTGTCCATCCGGCAATTTGGAACGTTATCCAATCACTCGAGACTCGAAGGATATCGTTCCCGATCCAGGTTGATACGTTGAGTTACGTCGTGCAGGTCATTAAGAAATTTGGTGTTGGAGATTTGCTTCCTATCGACTATGCATCTCCGCACATAAGAGAGCGGCTGACGATCGAGAAGAGACGTCAACGCTACCATTTGCTGTTAGATTCACTTCGTTCTGCCGGAAATTTTCAGATCGATCCGAGTGTTGCTATTAGAGACACGAATGTTGAGGAATGATGAATTCGAAGAGTATTTTTAAAGCGATCTTATTGATCGCTGTTTCTGCCGGGATCGCTCGGGCGCAAACCAAACCCGTTTTAGACGGGATCGTTGCTGTGGTAGGTAATGAAATTATTTTGAAGTCCGAGCTGGATTACCAGGTACAGCTGACGGCTTATCAAAGCAAACTGGATCCTAACGACTCTCTGCTTCGAAAGAGGGTTCTCGAAGCATTGGTTGACGACAAGCTTATTCTGGCTCAAGCGATTTTGGACAGCGTGACCGTTACTGATGACGAGGTGACCCGGCAGCTCGATTCCAGGATTCAGAATTTAGAAAAGCAACTGGGGAGCGACCAAAAGGTCGAAGAAGTCTATGGAATGTCTATCAACAAAATTCGATCTGAATTCAAGGACGACATGCGAAAGCAGCTGATAGTTGAAAAACTGAAGCAGCAGAAATTTGGAGATATGAAAGTCTCGGCTGTCGATGTGCGTAATTTTTATGACACCTATAAAGACAGCATTCCTCAAGTTCCCGAGGAGGTCACCCTGAGCCATATTTTCATAGTTCCCAAGCCGAGCGAGAAAGCACGCGATCAAGCATATTCACTCGCAAAGTCCCTTTTGGATTCCCTGAGGAGCGGTGCGGATTTCGCTGCCCTCGCAAAGAAGTATTCACAAGATCCCGGCAGCGCTTCCTCCGGAGGTGATCTTGGCTGGGCTAAACGCGGGCAGTTCGTTCCCGAATTTGAGCACGCCGTGTTTGATCTGAAGCCCAGTGAAATTTCAGATATTGTCGAAACACAATTCGGTTTCCATATAATACAATTATTGGATCGTCGCGGAGATCAGGTGCATGTCAGACACATCCTGATTCAAATACCGCATCTGCAATCGGATGACGATTCTGTTATTGTCTTGCTCGATTCATTAAGGGCTTATGCGATGGCAGGTGTCAAGTTCGCCGTGCTTGCGCGTGAATTTTCTCAGGATAAGGATACGAAGGATCTAGGGGGAGACCTCGGGACACTCGCTATCGATCAATTGGAACCTTCGTTCCTTGCAACGGTAAACAAGCTGAAAGTCGGAGAGATCAGTCTGCCTGAAAAAGTTACTTACGGAAAATCTTACGGCTACCATATTGTATATCTGCGGAACCAGATTCCACCTCACAAGGTAAGTTTGGATGAGGACTACGACAGACTTTCCAACATGGCTCTATCCATGAAGCAGAACCAGGCTTACCTTAATTGGATTAATCAACTCAAGAGTCAGATTTATCTAAAGATCATGAGTTGAGTTCGGCCATTGGGAGGCTCAAAATTTTGGCCGAACGTCCTGTCTTTGAGTAAATTTTTTTAATTTTTCCGACGATAATGAACGGACAGTGAACTGATGGCAATCAAGAAGATGATTTATCGAAACCGGTCTGTTGTATCTCCTAAAAAAGTGAGAGTCAATGTCGATTTTAAAGAATATAAATTAGACAACGGTCTCACGGTAATTCTCCGAAAAGACTTCTCAATGCCGGTGGTGGCAGTAGATGTTTGCTATCACGTCGGTTCAAAAAATGAAAAGGAAGGTAAGACAGGATTCGCGCATCTTTTCGAGCACCTGATGTTCGAGGGCTCGGAGCACGTCGAGAAAGGGGCATTCGATAAATACATTTCTCTTGCCGGAGGGTACAATAATGCCTATACGACCGAAGATGTTACAAATTACTATGAGGTTATTCCGTCGAACCAGCTTGCGCTTGCTCTCTGGCTTGAGAGCGACCGAATGTTGAAATTCAGTGTGACCGGGGAAGCTCTTTCGACTCAAAGGGAGGTCGTAAAAGAAGAGAAGCGCTGGCGGATTGATAATCGTCCTTACGGTGATGCTTCAGAGAGGATGCAGAACCTCGTTTTCCCGGTTGGGCAATATCATTGGCCCGTGATAGGGTCGATGGAAGATCTGGATGCCGCGAACATGGACGATGTCAGGGAATTTTACGAACGGTTTTATTGTCCAAACAATGCGGTTCTCGTTGTAAGCGGCAGCATAGACTTTAAGCCAGCCGAAGACTTGATCGGCAAATTCTTTTCCGATATCCCGCCGGGCCGCTTCGATATCAAGCCGGTTTTATTCGAAGACGAGAAGCTTGGTCAGGAACGGGTTGAGATCATGCGCGGCAACGTCCCATCGCCCGGAGTTTTCGTCGCGTACAAAGTGCCGCCCGAAGGCTCGCCGGAATATTACGCCCTTTGTCAAATAGGAAAAATTTTATCCGACGGCAACAGCTCGCGTTTGTATCAGAAATTGATTTATGAGACTCAGGCAGTTTCCGACTTTGACGTGTCCATCGAGGCAATGGAAAAGTCAGGGGTCTTCATGTTCACGGCTTTTGTGGCGCCGGGGCACTCTGAAAGGGAAGTGCTCGAGATTTTCGATGACGAGATTAACAGGCTGCAAGAGTCTCAAGTGACAGAATATGAATTCAACAAAGCGCAGAACACCACCATCTCTTCTTATATAGGGAGGCTTTCAACAAACAGCGGAGTAGCCGATGCATTGTCGCATTATTATTCATTCTTCAAAAATACCGGTATGATAAATTCCGAGGTCGATCGGGAACTTGCCGTAACAGCTTCCATGATACATGAGATTGCGGGGAAATTTTTGAAGAAAGACGAGCGAGTTATCCTGAATTATTTCCCCGGTCGGAGTGTCTGATGAATACGAAACTAGACAGATCTAAACCGCCCAGACCCGGACAGGAAGGCAAAGTTTCATTCCCGAAATTTTTCGTGAAGAAACTGGAGACCGGCTTCAAGTTCTTCGTCGTTGAAAACCATGCCCTGCCGATCGTCACCGTAGGATTTGTGGCCAGAGGAGGTTCCACGTTCGACGGGAATCTGCCCGGGCTCGCCAGTATGACGAGTGAATTGATCTCTAAAGGGACCGAGAAACGAACGGCGACTGAGATTGCGGAGGCGATAGATTATGTGGGCGGTTCTCTTTCGAGCAGCTCGTCCTGGGATGCAAATGAAACGTTTGTCTCGGTTTTGAGAAACAATCTGAAGATCGGCATCGATCTTTTGCAGGACATTATCCTTCACGCGACGTTTCCACAAGAAGAAATAGACAGAGTAAAAACCCAGCGCATCGCGTCCGTTCAACAGATGAAAGCGGATCCTGGATATCTTGCAGACACAAGATTTGCAGCGGTCGTGTTCGGGGATCACCCGTACGGAAGACCTCCTGTCGGCAGCGAAGCATCTATTAAGGCGATGAAGCGGGAGGACTTCGTCAAATTCAAAAAGGACTTCTATACTTCCGACAATTCGTTCATGGTATTTGCGGGCGATGTGACCCCAGCCGAAGCTGAGAAGTATGTGATTCGATACTTTGCGAGATGGAAAGGTGATGGAAAATCCTATTCCGTACCGCAGTTGCTTCCATCGTCCTTGAATGGCAAGATTGTTATCGTTGAAAGACCTGGTGCAGTTCAATCCTCTCTGCGGATAGGCGGAATAGGGATTGCCCGGAACGACAGGAATTATTTGAAGACTTTCGTGATGAATACCCTGCTCGGAGGATACTTCAGCTCGCGAATTAATCAGAATCTAAGGGAGAAGCACGGTTACACTTACGGCGGCAGGAGCGTTTTCGATGCGCGCACTCTTCCGGGTCCATTCGAAGTCTCGGCTGATGTTCGCAATGAAGTAACGGGCGAGACTATCAGCGAATCGCTCGGCGAATTAGACCGAATACGTAAGACGCTGCCGTCTAAAGATGAGCTGGAGATGGTGAAAAAATACTTGTCCGGTCTCTTCCCGATTCAGCTTGAAACCCCGCAGCAGGTCGCGAGGAGAGTGGTCGCGATGGAGCTGTATCATCTTCCGAGGAATTATTACAAAGATTACAAGGAGAACATACGGAAGGTGACGGCGAGAGACGTACAGGCTTCTGCCAAAAGATATCTTCCAGAGAAACTTTCAATAGTTCTCAGCGGCGATTCCGAAAAAATATCGTCGATGTTGAAAAAGTTTGGTAAAGTTGAAATATTGGATCAAGATGGGAACAAGATACCTAAATGATCGCCCGCACATCTATGTTCGCATTATGGATGTGACGGCGGCGCCGGAGCTTGCCGCCGCGAGTTTTGCCATCGACGGTACCATTGCCGGAAGGAAATAACGTGAGCCAGACGATATTGAAAAGGGAAAAAGTTTCGGACGTAGAAGGAATCTCAAGGCTCAATCAAAATTTTTCAGACCTGCAGAAGGAAATTGCCAAGGTGATTGTCGGGCAGGATGAGATCATCAGGCAGATTTTTGTGGCTATCCTGTCTCGAGGGCACAGCCTTCTCATAGGCGTTCCCGGTTTGGCAAAGACGCTTATCGTCAGAACATTAGCAGAGGCTCTTGATCTAAAATTCAGCCGAATCCAATTTACTCCAGACCTTATGCCGAGCGACATAACCGGAACGGAAATAATTGAGGAAAATGTAACAACCGGAGAGAGAACATTCCGGTTTGTCAAAGGACCGCTCTTCGGCAACATCATCCTTGCTGACGAGATAAATCGGACTCCGCCAAAAACTCAGAGTGCGCTTCTCGAAGCAATGCAGGAATATCGGGTGACTGCAGCTGGTCAGACATTTCAGCTCGAGCCGCCTTTCTTTGTTTTGGCAACGCAAAACCCGATTGAGCAGGAAGGAACTTATCCTCTTCCTGAAGCGCAGCTTGATCGGTTCATGTTCAATCTGTGGCTCGATTATCCTTCATCGGATGAGGAAGTGAAAATTGTCCAGACAACTACTGGTGAGTATGCACCTGTGGTACGAAAAGTCATCGACAGGTCGGACATACTCTTCTTTCAGGAACTCTTAAGGAGAGTTCCGGTTTCCGAGTCGGTCGTGAAATTTGCCGTCGAGCTTTCCAGCCGCACTCGCCCGCATAATGGTACAGCGCCGGATTTCATCAAGCAATTTGTCAGCTACGGAGCTGGACCCCGGGCATCCCAATATCTGATTCTTGCTGCCAAAGCGATCGCTGCTCTTGAAAACCGTTTCAGTCCCGACGTTGACGACGTGAAAGGCGTCGCTCTCCCCGTTTTGCGCCACAGAGTTATAACGAACTTTAATGCGGAAGCGGAGAACGTAGCTACACCCGACATCATCCGGCGACTTCTTGAGGCGTAGAAGTGCACCTGCCGCGAAAAATTTGACGCAGTCGTATATACGCTTAAGTCTAAACGAATTCTTAGACCTCCCCTCGACTCTTTCGTAATACGAAAAGGAAATGGTATCGTTTCGTCATTCCTCGATTTGAAACGTCCATCTTTTGAACCGGATGGAGCAAGGTTATGCCTGTTCCATGATGCCTTGATGAAGGAATCGAGTCTGTCGTCCAGTATTGTCCGGATGAAGTTGCGGGTCCTCATTCGTATCCTGTTTTGGATCGCGGTTGTTGCCGGTGTCTGTGCGGGACGATCACCCGCTCAAAGCAAGTATTGGATTTTCTTCAGAGATAAGCCGAACGCAGAACCATTCACTCATCTCGGAAATGGCAAATCGAGTCTGGACTATTTGGTTGAAAGCGGTCTGCTTTCTCAGCGTGCGATCAGCCGGCGTTTGAAAGTTCTTCCGGTCTCATCTGTTGTTTCAATTTCTGACTTCCCGGTTTACCCTCCGTACTTAGACAGCTTGGAGTCGATCGGCCTGGCCATTGACGGTACAAGCCGATGGTTCAATGCGGCAATTGTGATTGGCGATAGCGCACGGCTTGCCGCGGCGGAAAAATTTTCCTTCGTTGTTGGCATCAAGAAGATAGTAGCGTGCATAAATCCCATAAAGCCCATCGGAGGTATTCCCGTTTCTAACACGCGACTGAATAAGACTTTGATGCAATCTCAGCCAGGCGATTCAAGTTTCTACGGACCCTCATATACGCAGCTCGAGTTGAGTGGGATTCCGCAGGTACATGCGCTCGGAATAAACGGGAGCGGCGTTCTCATCGGAATGCTCGATGTAGGGTTTAGGTATGAATCTCACGACGCCCTGAAGAATATAAAAATTGTCGGAGAACATGACTTTATTCAGAATGATTCTATCACTGAAAACCAGGCAGGTGATTCACCCGATCAGGACGAGCATGGTACATTGACATTATCGGCCATCGGCGGATATTCGCCAGGCAATCTTGTCGGTGCGGCGTACGGGGCATCTTTCATGCTTGCAAAAACGGAGCTTATTTATCCTGATCCGGGCGATATCGATTACAAATCGGAAGAAGACAATTGGGTTAGAGGAATTGAATGGATGGAAGCGCGCGGCGTGGACATAGTGTCGTCTTCTGTGGCTTATAATGTTTTTGTAGATTCATTAACCGGAGCGATTGATTCTTCCGAATCTTATTTCTGGTCGAGAGGAGATTTCAATGGTCGGACCGCGCTGGCAAGCATCGCTGCGACAAGAGCAGCAGAACTTGGTGTCGTGGTCGTCCAGGCCATGGGAAACGAAGGCAACGGAAACGGCGTGGCAGGCACTATGGATGTTCCGGCGGACGCCGACAGCATAATATCGGTCGGAGCAGTCGACTGGGATGGCATTCTGGCAACCTTTAGTTCCACCGGGCCGACAAACGATAACAGGATAAAACCCGATCTCGTTGCCGACGGAAGCAGCGATTACGCCGCAAGCGTTCCGGGACCCGATACGTATGAGTACGTAAGCGGTACGTCGTTGTCGACACCGATCACTGCCGGCGCTGCGGCGTTGATACTCTCAGTGCGCCCGGATTTTGCGCCGATGCAGGTGATCAACCTGCTCAAGAGCACGGCAGTGTATGTAGAAGATCCCAGTTTTCCTGCGAGAACTTCGACATATCCAAATAACTTCTACGGTTCAGGCATAGTGAACGTATGGAATGCGATAAGAAAACTCGGACTCGTTGGATCAAATACTTTCACATTCTGGCAGAGAGATTCATCATTTTATTTTGCAGCGCGAGCTTACGGCACTCATGGAATCGACATCAGCCGCAGCCGGGTCTACTACTCGACCGATGGAGCACATTATTCAACGACTGCAGTTTCACAGACCGACACGGTGAACGAGTATGCATTCAAGATCCCGGTTCAAGGTTCCCCATCTGTCAATTTCTTTTTTTATTTTTTGTTTGCAGATTCAAATGGCGATGAAATCAATGTACCGTATTATGGGAGTGCCGATCCTTTCAGTGCGCCGGGATGGATGCTGTACCTTCAACAATCGCAGGGCAATTTCGTATTGTTCAACAATTATCCTAATCCATTTAATTCCCAGACCCGCATAAGCCTCGCTTTAAAAAGTGCGGCTGATGTCAAGATCGATATTTATGATATCTTGGGGAGAAAAATCAGAAATTTTTTCAGATCAAATGCTTCCGGCTATCAGGAATTTATCTGGAATGGACGGGAAGATAATGGCATGGATGTGAGTAGCGGCGTGTATCTCATCGAGGTCAATGTCGGCGGCACGATCAGGGTTCTCAAAGCGCTTTATCTGAAATGAATTCTTCAACGAGATTACTTCTCGCTCAAATCAGCTTCGATCTCCCGTTCTACTTCATATTTTTGTTTGCATTTTCGTCGGTGGGGCTCGCATACTTGATGTATCGAAAAGTTCATGAGATCGCGAAACCTAAACAAGCTTTTCTCTTCACACTGAGGTCGATTTCTTTTTTCCTCCTTTTCCTTGTCTTGGCTAATCTCACCGTGGATATTGTCAAGGCATACACAAAGAAACGCGATATTTTTGTTCTCCTCGATGATTCGAAGAGCATGTCGTTATATGATGGCACGGTTCGGCGTTCCCAGGTTGAGAGGAACCTCCTTCAAAGCGAGAGATTTCAAGACCTATCAAAGGGATTTGACATAGTTCCGGTGATATTCGGCGGCGAGGTTTTGAAATTGAATAGTCTTGATTCGCTCAAGTTTGATCAACCGCTTACAAATGTCGAATCAGCTTTGGTAGAGGCATCAAGGCTGGGGACGAATGCTCAGCCTGCGTTTGCGGTTCTTTTGACGGACGGGAATTATAATTCAGGGGGGAACCCGGTAGATATCGCGAGGAGTCTATCGTTTCCGGTATTCTCTGTTGGGGTTGGCGATTCGATTCAACCGAAAGACGTCGTGGCAAAGCAAATGATAACGGCTCCTTCGGCATACGCCGGGAAGAAAAGTGTTGTCAGGGCCATCATCAGCGCGTTCGGATTTGGAGACAAATCTGCGGCGGTTCAACTATTGGAAGATGGGAAGGTGGTTGACTCCAAAGAAGTAACCTTAACTAACGAGGGCAACATCGAGGTCGCTTTTTCTTATACACCGAAGATTGCCGGCACGCACGGCCTTATCGTCCGCGTCCCACCATTGAAGGGAGAATTTGATCAGCGAAACAATTCGGTTTCCGCTTCAGTGGAAGTCATGAAAGGGAAATACTCCGTTCTACTCATTGCCGGAGAGCCTGCCTCCGATGTGGCATTCCTGCGAAGAAATATCGAATCGGTTGACGAGTTCGATTTGAAAGTCTTGATCCAGAAAGATGAGAATAATTTCTATGCGCCTGTCGGCAGGGAAAATGCTTCTAAGGATGTAAATGAAATATTATCGCAGAAATACGATGCCCTTTTGTTGTACGATTTTCCGGGTCCACAATCCGAGGGAACGCTTCATCAGATTCAGAGCATCTTGAATTCGACTCCTTACGTTTATTTTGCCGGGAAGAATTTTTCACCAGAGCAGCTTAGTCATATTCCAAGAATACCTTTTGTGGTACGGAGTTTCGATCCGGAGCTGCCGGGCGGGGAATTTCAGGTTGGTGTATCCACGATTTCTCCCGGTCAATCGTCGGCCGGTCTACTGCCGCTCTTCGCGTTGCTGAATGAAAATTGTGATTTGATTCCGCCGCTTTATTACCAGCGAATGGAATGTACACCTGCGAACGGGGCGGTTTCGCTCGCCGTGCCGGTTTTGAACGGGGTCAGGCTGACATCGCCGGTTTTTCTTGTCAGTGAAATGGGCCGGAGCGCTGCATTTCTTGCGTACGGATTTTGGCGGATACAGCTCATGAATTCGATCAGCGGGTTGAGGAGCGATTTCCTTCGGGACCTGGTCGCAACTCTGGTGAGAAATCTTATTAATAGCGGCAGACAAAAGGTTCTGACGGTCGATACCGATAAAAAGAGTTACGATCCGTCGGAAACTATAAATTTCAATTCGATTCTGGTCGATCAAACCGGCTCGCCGGTAAACGACGCAGTAATCGATGTAAACATAAGAAAAGAACCGACAAAGAATTTTGTCAACGACGTACAGTTGAGTCGAAACGGCGACGGAAGCTACACCGGGAATGTCGGCGGACTCGGCGAGGGAAGATATTCCTACTATGCGCGGGCAAAGTCGTCGGCGGGTTTCATGGGAGCGGATAGTGGTACAATCGTGGTGGAGTCGCTGAATAAAGAATTTATCCAGACTTCTATGAATGCCCGGCTGCTAAACCAAATTTCATTCGTCACGGGTGGGCAATTCCTGACTCCGCAGGAATTCATCGACGGAAGACTGACGATCAAACCCGAGTGGACTGAACCCCTGACGTTAAAAACTGAAAATAAGTTCGAGTTACTTTCTTCCCTGCCGGTCCTTGCGGCTGTGTTTGTCCTGCTCGGAGCGGAGTGGGTGATGAGAAAGATTTGGGGATTGCCCTAAGGAAAATTCGGCTTGACACTACCGGTTTCCTAAAGTTTTCTGCGTCTACCAACCGAGAGGAAATTCTGCCACGATGACCTGGAAAGCGCTCAAGGATCATATTCCCTTGACGCTCTTCGGCACATAGTCAAAGAAGCGTTCCACTTTGCCGCGTGATCTCCATTCCGCACGCATTCTGGTTTTCCGCTCAACTCTTCGCAATCTCGAGAGTAATTCCCTGTTCAGTTCACGTGCGCTTTCTCCTTCTAGTGTGGCCTGGACGAGAAATCCTTCCTCCGCCGGTTTCATCGATTCTTTCGGAAAAATTTTTTCTAAGACAAGCTTGATTGCCTTGCGATTATCTGTGCTCACGTTTGCGGTAAGTGTGAATGTTTTCATCGGCGCCGAATACGAAACTCCCTAGATTTGTTCTGCATTTCAAATGGTCTCAGTTTGGTACCCAAAATTATTTCTTTTCCGCGCGAATTACAAACTTGATCCCATGTTGTCAAACTTGCTTAACTTTTTCTTAACATTAGCTTAACATCTAAGTCAACGCCTTCCACTACTTTGAACCGTATGGCAGTTGAACTAGAAGGCGTTTTTGTGCCTGAGACGACTACAAAGGTAGAAAAAAAATCTATTGTGCATGCCGATGGTGTCTTTAAGTTTGTTGTGGGCTTTTTTGCATTTATTGTTGTCGTCCTGCTTGTCTGGCTCGGGGTGCAGCTTTATACCTCGTCCCGGCCGGCATTCGTATCGCTAGGTTTTTGGGAATTTATAAAAGGAACTACGTGGGATCCGGTGACCGGCGTCTTCGGAGCGCTTCCGTTCATTTATGGAACCATCGTGACATCTTTTCTGGCTCTTCTGATCGCGACGCCGCTCGGGATTGGGACCGCGCTTTTTCTCGCCGAGCTGTCCCCGAAATGGCTGAGGGGCTTTCTCCAGCCCCTTGTTGAGCTTCTTGCAGGAATCCCGAGCGTGATTTATGGCTTGTGGGGAATTTTCATTTTGTCTCCCTTGATGGCGAGCAAAGTAGAGCCGTTTCTGTCGGACAAGTTGGGGTTCCTCCCGTTCTTCAAGGGATATCCTCTCGGGATCGGTTTTCTGACCGCCGCAATAATCCTCGCGATAATGATCGTTCCGTTCATAATTTCGGTTTCGACTGAAGTTTTAAGCACTGTCCCGGTCGCGCTCAAGGAGGGGATGTACGCGCTCGGTGCGACGAGATGGGAAACCACGAAGAAGATCGCGCTTCCTTACGCGAGGAGCGGGATATTCGGCTCGATCATACTGGCGTTGGCGCGAGCGTTGGGAGAAACCATGGCGGTTACCATGGTTATCGGCAATACTCCGCAGATAAGCAAATCGCTTTTGGATCCCGGCTACACCATGGCTGCAGTTATTGCGAATGAATTTACCGAAGCAACGTCCGATTCTTATCTTTCTGCATTGGTCGCGGTCGCTTTCATTCTTCTGCTGATTACTCTCCTGGTCAATGCGGTAGCGAGATGGCTGATTTGGCGAACGACGGGGGTAAAATGAATCGAACGGATATGCAAGAAGACACCGAGAGGATCCAGGCATAGTGAGGGACCGTAATAAGATTAGCAAAATGGTTTTCTCCGGCGCCGGATTTTCCTATTGGCGCAGAAAAATTTTCAATGGCTTTTTTACATTCCTATTTTCTTCGAGCATTTTAATAGTGCTTCTACCGTTGCTTCTCATCATAGGTTACCTTTTTATTAAAGGAGCCTCATCAGTAAATCTGAATTTTTTTATACATAGACCCGCTCCCGTGGGCGAGACCGGAGGCGGCATGGGAAATGCCATCATCGGATCTCTTTACATCGTGGGACTGGCGTCTCTCCTGGGAATACCGGTCGGACTCCTTGGCGGAATTTTCCTAGGAGAATATCCGCACAGCAGATTGTCCACCGTAACGAGATTTGTTGCAGACGTGCTTAATGGTACACCGTCGATAGTCATGGGTGTGTTTGCTTATACGATCGTTGTGCTTCCGATGAAAAGTTTTACGGCGATTGCGGGCGGATTTGCACTCGGTATCATGATGATACCGACGATTCTTCGGACGACCGACGAGATCCTTCAGACCGTTCCATTGACAATCCGCGAAGCTTCACTCGCACTCGGAGTCCCGTATTGGAGGACCGTTCTTTCCGTCGTGCTCAAGAGCGCCAGGAGTGGCATCGTCACGGGTGTCCTTCTTTCGATTGCCAGGGTCCTCGGCGAGACCGCGCCGCTGCTTTTCACGAGTTTCAACAATGCGTTCTTCAGCTACAGCTTGACGCAGCCGATATCGAGTCTGCCGGTGCAAATTTTTAATTATGCAATTTCGCCCTATGAAGATTGGCATCGCCAGGCGTGGGCCGGCGCTCTCGTTCTGGTCGTCGGCATACTCGTGGTAAATCTCGTAGTCAGGACGTTTTCGAAACAAAGATTTGAAAATGCTTCGTGAATGATCTCAAGTCTTCAATTCTTGAAAATGATGTCAGAATGAACCCGGCTGTCGAAATTGCGGCTCGAACCGGTATAGTGGCACAGGATCTAAAGGCATACTTTGGAAGTGTCGAGGTGTTGAAGGGGATCAACATTTCGATGCAGAAGAATCTTGTTACCGCGTTCATCGGACCTTCAGGTTGCGGCAAGACAACGTTCCTGCGTACGTTAAATCGCATGCACGAGCTCGCGAAAAATGCGTCCATAACTGGGAAGGTTCTTGTTGACGGTACGGATATCTACGCGCCCAGTGTCGATCCGGTGCTCGTCAGAAGAAAAATCGGTATGGTGTTTCAGAAGCCAAACCCATTCCCCACGATGTCGATACACGATAACGTAGTTGCCGGGCTGAAGCTAACAGGAAGATATTCGCGCAAGGATCTCAACGAGATCGTCGAGAAAAGTCTGGTGCAGGCAGCTCTGTGGGATGAAGTAAAGGATTCGCTCCATAAGTCGGGAGCAAGCCTCTCCGGGGGCCAGCAGCAAAGGTTGTGCATTGCAAGGACGCTTGCGGTTAACCCCGAGGTTATCCTGATGGACGAGCCTGCGAGCGCTCTTGATCCGATTTCAACTGCAAAAATTGAGGAGTTAATTTTTCAACTGAAAGATACTTACACTATCATCATCGTCACGCATAATATGCAGCAGGCCGCGCGGGTGAGCGATTACACCGCGTTCTTCTACCTCGGGGAGTTGATAGAGTTTACGGAAACCAGAGAGATGTTCACGAGGCCAAAAAAGAAACAAACGGAAGACTACATCACCGGGAGATTCGGGTAACCAGGAATTGTCTGGCGCGCCCATGCGATTCGCACGTGAAACCGAAACCAAGCGGAGATAATATGGTACGGGCAAAATGTAGAGTCACTAAGGTTACAAAGACCGTCGAGGGTTCTGAATGTGTAAGTCTGGTCGCTGTTTACGACGACGGTATAGAGGAAAACAAACGGTTTGCGAAGGCGACGCCGGCTGGAAGCATTGAATTATGGGTGGACAATCCTCCGGCCTCTGATTATTTGAAACTCGGAGAATACTTTTATGTTGACTTCACGAAATGTGAGCAAACCGAGTAACTCTCTTGTCCGCCTGATGAATTATTGAACTCATCTTTCTTCAATCAATCATTCCGAATGTAAGCGTTCCCCGAATGAGTCTCACCGGGAGCTCGCGCCTTCCACATTTTTATAAAATCTTTCCTTTCTTAGATTATCTATCAAGCAGAATTTTACTTGACAAGGAGAGTCCTATGAGGATGATGTGTGTTTTTTTAATCCTATTCTTAGAAACGCCATTACTTCGTGCACAATCGAACGGCAATCTTTTTTCACCTCTTGATTTGCCGACTGCAAATGACGTTCGCACCGCCGACGGGAGACCCGGGCCGGGTTACTGGCAGCAGCGGGCGGACTATTCAATAAAGGTCGATCTTGACACATCCGAGAGCAAAATCTCCGGAAGTGAGACGATAACTTACACCAACAACTCGCCGCAATCCCTTGACCATCTTTGGCTTCAGCTTGACCAGAATCTTTTCAAGGAAGGAAGCCGTGGAAGTTATGAATTCACCGGCCGACGAAGCCGGTACAGGGGAGCTTTTGAAAACGGCGGTTATGAATTGAGCAGTGTGATCGTGGTGCAGGACGGCAAGAAAGTCAGATCGCATTATATTGTGGACGATACGAGAATGAGAGTCGACATAGAGCGGCCGGTTCCCGCCCGGGGCGGAAAAGTTCAGTTGGAGATAACATGGTCTTTCGCGGTTCCGAGATACGGCTCCGACCGCCTCGGAAGATTTGAGTCGCAAGACGGGACGATTTACGAGATTGCCCAGTGGTATCCTCGAATGTGCGTGTATGACGACGTCAACGGCTGGAATCCGCTCCCCTATCTCGGTGAAGGTGAATTCTATCTCGAGTACGGAAATTTCGATGTCGAGATAACAGTTCCCCATGATTACATCGTCATGGCTACAGGTGTCCTTCAAAATCCGGAACAGGTGTTGACCAGGTCCGAGCGGGACAGACTTGCTCTCGCTAGAAAAATTGATTCGACCATCCATGTTATCTCAAAAGATGAGATCGCACAGCAGGGAACACGCCCTGAAGGCAAAGTGGATCTGACCTGGAGATATCACGCTGAGAACGTGCGCGATTTTTCTTGGGCAGCGTCTCACGCATTCATATGGGATGCTTCTCATTGGGATAATATTTTGCTGATGGCGGTTTATCCGAAAGAAGGAATTTCAGCCGACACTTCAAGAGTGCCCGGCTGGGAAAAAGACGTCGAGTTCATGAGGCACACGTTCAAGTTTTATTCCGAGACTTATTATCATTTTCCTTATCCGGTCGCGACGAACGTCGCGGGAATTGTCGGCGGAATGGAATATCCGATGATCGTGTTCTGTAATGTTCGCTCGCGAGGACAGGGATTGTATTCTGTTACCGACCACGAATTCGGACATGGCTGGTTCCCGATGACGGTGGGCAGCGACGAACGGAGATACGCGTGGATGGATGAGGGGATCAACACATTTATTAATTACTATTCTGGCGTTGATTATTACGGCGGCGAGGCGATTGCACTGCGGACGGGGAACGCAGACACTATCGCGAGACGAATGTGCACTCCGGTCAATGATCAGCCGATCATGACTCGCGCCGACCAGATTAAGCCGGACAAATACGGGTTCCTCGAATATTACAAGACCGCATTCGGCTTGAGGCTGCTGCGGGAACAGATAATTGGTCCTGAACGATTTGATCGCGGTTTCAAAAATTATATCCAGAGATGGGCATTCAAGCATCCTCAGCCTTCGGATTTCTTCAGAACGATCTCGGACTATTCAGGCGAAGATCTGGATTGGTTCTGGAAAGGATGGTTTTACTCGACTGATGTTCTTGATCAGGCAGTGGATACCGTGGTCGCCGATTCTGCCGTGTCGTTCGTTTACCTCTCGAACAAGGCCGGGCTCGTGATGCCTTTCAAGCTGCAAGTTACTTTCGATGACGGGAGTATAGACAGCTTCAACGTTCCCGTCGAGGCATGGTTTCTCGGAAACGACTATACGCTTCAGATCTACGATGAAAGAAAAATCGATAAAGTCGTAGTCGATCCCGGGCACGTCATGCCGGACGTGAACCGGGATAATAATATCTGGGAAAGGAAGAACGCTGCGACGGGCAACTAAGATAGTTTTCTTGATTTGAACAATGTGGGGATGCGAAAGGAAGTTTCACGGGAGAATTGTGCAGGGAGGCATTGTCAATTTCGTAATTTCATCTTTCTGGGGTAGAATGCCACCCGGTTCCGTTTTCCTGCATTCCCAAATGTTGTAACTTGTTGAAACTTAAGAACTAACAGGGAGGCTTTCGTGGCATCCAAATTGCAGAAAATACGGCGTCTAGAGTTTTCTATCACATCGTATTTTTTGAAAAAAGGAACAAAAATGGCTGAAGAGAATAAATCCGGGAAGGATGGCAAACAGTCAGCTTTCCCAGGTAATGTTGTAACAATCGACGGTAACGAGGCGGCCGCTTATGTTGCCCACAAACTTAACGAGGTAATTGCGATTTATCCGATAACTCCATCTTCTCCCATGGGAGAGTGGTCGGACGAGTGGTCTGCACAAAACAGGCCGAACCTATGGGGCACCGTCCCGACAGTAGCTGAATTGCAGAGTGAAGGCGGTGCATCCGGAGCCGTCCATGGTGCACTTCAAGCTGGTGCGTTGACGACAACATTCACTGCCTCTCAAGGTTTGCTCCTGATGATCCCAAACATGTTTAAGATTGCCGGTGAGCTGACCTCGACGGTGTTCCATATTGCGGCAAGATCGGTTGCCGCACATGCGCTTTCGATCTTTGGAGACCACAGCGACGTCATGGCCGCTAGAGCGACCGGCTTTGGAATGCTCGCGTCGAATTCCGTACAGGAGGTAAATGATTTTGCTTTGATAGCCCAGGCGGCTACTCTAAAGGCACGCGTGCCATTCTTGCATTTCTTCGACGGCTTCAGAACTTCTCATGAAGTTTTAAAGATTCAGCAGCTGACCGACGACCAGATGCATGCACTCATCAGCGACGAGTTGATTCGCAAGCATCGCGAGAGGGCCCTTTCACCCGACCACCCCGTGCTTCGCGGCTCCGCACAGAATCCGGATGTGTTCTTCCAGGCGAGAGAGGCCGGAAATAAATTCTACGAGGCGTGTCCAGGAATCGTTCAGGAAGTTATGGATCAGTTTGCGAAAGTAACCGGCAGAGCGTATAAGTTATTCGAATATGTCGGATCGCCGGACGCGGAACGTGTCATTGTGATGATGGGCTCTGGTGCGGAGGCAGCACATGAAGCTGTCGAGTATATGAACAGTAAAGGAGAGAAAGTCGGCCTTGTAAAAGTCAGATTGTACCGGCCATTCTCGGTTGAAGCTTTTGTAAAATCGTTACCGAAGACAACCAGGAGCATCGCTGTTCTCGACAGGACGAAAGAGCCTGGGGCGACAGGCGAACCTTTATATTCAGATGTCGTAACGGCGCTGACGGAAACGAATGCATCGGGCAAATTTCCGCTTAAATCGTTCCCTCGAATAATAGGCGGGAGGTACGGTTTGTCGTCGAAGGAATTTACGCCGGCGATGGTCAAAGCCGTGTTTGACGAGGCCAAAAAAGACAAGCCGAAGAATCATTTCACGGTCGGCATTGTGGATGACGTGACGAACACGAGCTTAGACTACGATCCATCATTCGATACCGAGTCGCCGGAAGTAAAGCGAGCGGTCTTTTATGGACTCGGGGCAGACGGTACCGTCGGAGCTAACAAGAACTCCATCAAGATCATCGGCGGTGAAACGGATTTCAACGCGCAAGGTTACTTTGTCTACGATTCAAAGAAATCCGGATCGATCACCATTTCCCACCTTCGCTTCGGACCCAAGCCGATCCATTCAACCTATCTTATCAACAATGCAAACTTCGTCGGCTGTCATCAATGGTTCTTTGTCGAGAAGGTCGACGTTCTGGAGAAAGCTGCTCCTGGCGGCGTATTTCTTCTGAACAGTATTTATGGACCTGACAAAGTCTGGGACAAACTACCGAGAAACATCCAGAAACAGATCATTGAGAAGAAGCTGAAGTTTTACGTTGTCGATGCGTATAAAGTGGCACGCGAGACGAACATGGGAAGCAGGATCAACACGATAATGCAGACCTGTTTCTTTGCGATCTCCGGCGTGCTGCCGCGCGAGCAGGCGATTGAAGAAATCAAAAAGGCGATCAAGAAAACGTACGGTCGAAAGGGCGACCAGGTCGTTCAGCAGAACTTCCAGGCAGTTGATCAGACTCTGGCGAATCTTTTTGAAGTGAAGGTCCCGAACAAAGTGACGAGCACAATCGAAATGCCCCCGGTTGTTTCCGATCGTGCTCCCGAATACGTCAAAAAGGTCACGGCTCAGATGATCGCGGGCAAAGGCGATTCACTGCCGGTGAGTGCAATGCCTATAGATGGTACTTTTCCAACGGCGACCGCACAGTGGGAGAAAAGAAACATCGCTCTCGAAGTTCCTGTTTGGGAAGCCGACATTTGTATTCAATGCAACAAGTGTATCGTGATTTGTCCGCATGCAAGTATACGCACGAAAGTCTATCCGTCCTCTGCCCTGGCCAATGCTCCTGCGAACTTCAAGGCTGTCGATTTCAAGAGCGCTGAGCACAAAGGCATGAAGTACTCCTTGCAGGTAGCACCGGAGGACTGCACGGGCTGTGGGCTGTGCGTCGAGTTCTGTCCCGTGAAGAGCAAGACCGACACGAAGGTGAAAGCTATCAACATGAAGCCTCAACCGCCGATCCGCGAAGTGGAAAGGGCAAATTATGAGTTCTTCCTGGACATTCCTGAAATTGACAGAAGGGATATCAGGTTTGACAACGTGAAGGACTCTCAATTCTTGCAGCCGCTCTTTGAATATTCGGGTGCGTGTTCAGGATGCGGCGAGACGCCATATGTGAAACTAGTGACTCAAATGTTCGGAGACCGAGCGCTCATTGCAAACGCGACCGGTTGCTCATCTATTTACGGCGGCAATCTCCCGACTACGCCTTATACGGTAAATCGCGACGGCCGTGGACCTGCATGGTCTAACTCGCTGTTCGAGGATAATGCCGAGTTCGGTCTCGGCATGAGACTCGCGGTCGACAAGCAAACTGAAATGGCGAAAGAGCTTGTGCAAAAATTAGCTTCTCAAATTGGAGAGCAGCTTGCGAAAGAATTGCTTGAGGCCCGCCAAACCGATGAAGCCGGAATCTACGACCAGCGTCAGAGAGTGAAGATGCTGAAAGAAAAATTGAGTTCAATGAAGTCGGCCGAGGCGCAGAGTCTTTTGAGCATCGCGGACAATCTCGTGAAGAGAAGTGTCTGGATATTCGGTGGAGATGGCTGGGCTTATGATATCGGATACGGCGGACTCGACCACGTCATTGCCTCCGGGAAAAACGTGAATATACTTGTTCTCGACACGGAAGTGTATTCGAACACCGGCGGGCAGATGTCGAAATCGACGTCACGGGCCGCCGTAGCGAAGTTTGCCGCAGGCGGAAAGCCGATGCGGAAAAAAGATCTCTCATTGATGGCGTTAATGTATGGCAACGTCTACGTCGCCCGTGTCGCAATGGGAGCAAACGATGCACAATCGGTGCGTGCATTTCTCGAGGCTGAGTCGTATGATGGTCCATCAATAATCATCGCCTATGCACACTGCATTGAACACGGAATCGACATGTCCATGGGAGCAAGAAACCAGAAGGTTGCCGTCGAGACCGGTTACTGGCCGTTGTTCAGGTTTGATCCACGTCAGGCTTCCCAGGGAAAGAATCCATTGAAGCTCGATTCAAAGGCGCCGAAAGGATCTGTGAATGAGTTCACTTCGCTTGAGAACCGGTTCAACAGTCTGAAGAAGACCAATCCGGCGAGGGCAGAATTCCTGATGAAGCTTGCGCAAGAAGACGTTGACGACAGATGGAAGATGTACGAGCAGCTTTCCAAGGAATACGAGCCGAAAAAAGCCGGCGACGCAGCAGGGACAAAGCCTGTGCCGGCGATGAATTGAAAATGCATGTATCTGTGAAAGAATAGACATTGTCTATCATTGCTAGGACAGAACTGACGAAGCGGCCTTTTACCCGGACCTGTTGAGGAAAAGGATTGCATCGCGAATTCTATCCTGCCGATGTCCGGCCTCGCAATGAGAATTTTCTTTTTCACAATGCTCTTTAGGTTCCGGAGCAACGTTTAGAATATATTCAGACATGATCGATCTCAAAACGAAGTACCTCGGACTGCAGCTTAAGAACCCGATCGTTCCGTCGGCGAGCCCTCTCTCGAAAAATCTTGATAGCATGAAGCGCCTGGAAGATGCGGGTGCTTCTGCCATCGTGATGTATTCACTCTTTGAAGAAGAAATCGCGCACGAAAGTGCCGAGCTCGATCATTACCTGCATTATGGCACGGAAAGCTATCCAGAAGCCCTGACATACATGCCGTCTGCAGCGGAGTACAATCTCGAGCCGGATGCTTATGTGGATCTCCTAAGAAAGGCGAAAGAATCTTTAGGGATACCGGTTATTCCGAGCCTGAATGGAATCACCCCGGGCGGGTGGATAAAGTATGCGAAACACTTCGAGGATGCGGGTGCAGATGCGATCGAGTTGAACGTTTATTATATCGCGACCGATGAGAGGCTCACATCTCTGGATATCGAGGAGCGTTACATCGACGTTCTTTCGGAAGTAAAAGAGGCAGTGAAAATCCCTGTGGCCGTAAAGCTGAGTCCTTATTTTAGCTCGCTGCCGAATTTAGCTGCGAGACTTGTTAAAGCCGGAGCGGACGGGCTCGTCTTCTTCAATCGTTTTTACCAGCCCGACATCAATCTCGATGAGTTGGAAGTCATTCCGGGGGTTGCGCTGAGCGACTCGACTGCAAGCCGGCTTCCCATGAGATGGATCGCGATTTTTTATGGAAAGCTCAAGGTCGATCTTGCGGCTTCGAGCGGTATCCATACGGCGGAGGACGTTATCAAGACGGTCATGGTCGGCGCTGACATAACCATGATGTGTTCTGCATTGCTACAAAATGGAGCCGGTCACATCGCAAAAATCCTCGCCGACATGACTCTCTGGTTCGAGGAGCATGAGTATGAATCGGTGGCACAAATGAAGGGAAGCATGAGCCAGAAGTCCGTCGCCGACCCGGGAGCTTTCGAGCGCGCGAATTATATCAAGGCGTTGAACAGGTTTAAGCTCCTGATATAAAATCGTCAGGACGGTCTTTTGAGAGTATCTCTTAGCCAAAACGAAGGCGCTCCGGTAAAGGTCGGGACGCCTTTTTTTGTTGAGTAGTCGGCTTCGCATATCGGCATTATAATCATAAGCAATCATTCCCGTTCTAGAAGATTGAGTAAACATCGTGACTCCAATTGACACTGGATGTTCATTGCAATAATAATTATTATTTCCTTGTAGTCTGGTGTTTTATTTCTCTTGAAGATTCTAGTCGTATAGATAATGAAAATTCGTCTCTCTCTGCGGAATCGAATATTTCTGGGCCTAGGCGGCCTTACATTTGCTGCGCTGTCGGTAGTTTGGATAATTATCCGTCCGCAATATGAAAAAAGCGTCGTGGCCGAGCGGATCACCATTCTCCAGCAGCTTCAAAGCTTTGAAGTCCAAAACATTGACAGCCAGATAGGAGCCTGGATCACTGCAACAAAATCTGTGGCCGCGCAGCTGACGGATGATCCAAAGGGGGGCGAAGCACTTCTCGTTGACGCAATCACGCTGTTTCCAAATATTGTCCAGATCAGGGTCAATTCACCAGGCATTTCCGAGCAAATAAACGGTCAAAATGTAACCTATCCGTCACCAGCTTTTCAAATCGCGGACAGCATGTTTGTAGCGTCCAGCGATCCCACAGTGATGCTCGCATGGCTCACCGGACTTTCCGGCTCTCCCTCGGAGGCATTTGTGACTCGAACAACTTTCAAGGTTGCAGACAGATTATTCTTTGTCAATATCATGTGGGATGCGGGCATTCTTCAAAGATACTTGACGAGGTTACCGTTCGGATCGACTTATTTCCTGGGTATCTTCGCAGGGAACCGTGTCGTTTATAAGAACCGCTATGATCTCCGAATAATCGATACCTCTTTTACCTACCGGCGTACCTACAATTTGCGGCTCGTTCGCCTGAGAGAAGAGAACTGGCAAACTGCAACGAGTACTTTCCAAAACGCAAACATGAACGTAGTCGTCGCGGTTCCTGAAAAAACCATCATTGCACCGGTGAATCAATTGCTGATTTACTCGTCCACACTTATCATCGCAATTATGACAGCTCTTCTTGTCCTCGGATGGTTCATGTCGCATCAAATAAGCAAGCCGATTGAAATGCTCGTGAAGGACGTTGAACGAATGGAGGATCTCGATTTCAGACAGGGGGTTCGAATTCCAGCCTTGCATGATTTTCACAAGATGGGCGAGACAATAGAGTCCATGAGACGTTCCCTCGAACGATACCAGCGCTTGAATGTCGAGAAGATTATTCTTGAGGAGTGGAAGAACAAACTATTGATGAACCACAGCGGTGATCTGATAGCGATCGCAGACGGCGACGGGAAGCTTGTCTTCCGGAATGCAAAATTCAACGAGCTGTGCCAGCTCATTTCGCTCGATGGCGATGTTGCCATGAAGGATGATGTGATACACCATGCGAGGATTAAGCCTCTGAAGGAAACGATACAGACTGAGGAGGCAGGCTCTTTTACAACTTATTTCGTCCAATCCGAGTTGAAGGTCGAGTTTGAAAACGAAGTCGCCCAGTACTACAGGGTAAACGATCTTACGATCCTTCGCGGCGCCGAAAATTTGGGGTCGTTGATAATTTTCCACGATCTTACGAATGATCGCCTCATCGACCAGATGAAAACGGATATGATGAATGTAATAGTGCACGAACTGCGAAACCGGGTCACGACCATTTCTATGCTGTCTACGCTCTTGTCGAGAGAGGGTGCCATGGAGGAGAGCAAGCGTCGCGAATCTCTCAACATCATCGCGAAAAGCATGCAGACTCTCAACGACCTGATTAATAGGTTCCTCAATATCTCCCGTCTTGAGTCCCGCCGCGTCGACTATACTAAGACACTTTCGGACATCGTAACCATCGTCCGAGATGAACTCGAGAGAGAAATGCTTCAGTTCCAGGAGAAGTCGCTGAAGTCGGAGTTTATCGTTTCCGATGAAATCCCGCTTTCCGTAGTCGTACCCGAATTAATCCATGACGCAGTCGCGAATCTACTGTCGAATGCGATTAAGTACGGAGGTCCCGACCGGACCATAGAGGTGAATTTGTCGCGGATGGATAACTCGATTCTGTTGAGCGTTACGGATCACGGTTACGGCATTTCTCCTGAAGCCCAGGAAAAATTGTTCTCGAAGTTTTACAGAGTATTGACTGATGAGAAGGTGAAAGACCAGGTTGGGACCGGACTCGGTCTGGCATATGTAAAGGAGATTGCGGCCTACCATAACGGCTCCGTCTCGCTTGAATCGAATCCGGAGATCGGATGCAGGTTTACATTGACGATCCCCATAGTGGAAGGGCCTGCCGAATAAATGAATACGCGAGTCCACCAGGGTCTATGTGTGTTGCTGGCGATGCTAATCTTTCTGCCATCTCTTCAAGCACAGAAGAAATCGATCGAGTTTAGAGCTTCGGAACTGTCTGGGACTGCGTTCGCTTTTGCCGGCGACTCGACGGCGTGGCCGATCATAGTGTCGCTGGCGATTCGCAATGTCGCTTCGAATTCTTTCACGTTGTCCGTCGCAGCTCAAAAGCAGTTGAAGGGATTTGCCATCGAACACAATAGAGTCCTGCAGGCAAGGGAGCAAATGTCGCTGCTGATAGAGAACGGTGCGAGAGTCTTTGCAAGCGACCAACTGGATTCCGTTATGAGTTTCTTTTCGATGTATGAACATGCCATCCGGGAAGGCTCCGTCGAAGAAGCCCATCGACATGCCGCGCAGATCATGGCAGGTATGGAGCAAATGCAAAAACTGACCGACGAGAACCGGGACGAAGCTGTCGATGCCCGGCTGGCACAAAAGACCGGAACGGTCGACAAGCGCAGAGGATATCTTGGTGCCTGGCAGACCGCATTTCTCGGGGATTTATTTGTTGCATACGACGGTGTCAAGACGGGAGAAAAAAGCATCGCGCTCCTCAGCTTTGTGGATGGCGTTGATGTTAGCGTGGATCCAAACACGACCGTGATAATTCGTGCATCCAAGCGCGACAGGCTGAGCCAAAAGGTGAAACGGAATATGGCGCTCGTCAACGGTAGTCTCCTGACGATGTTTTCCGAAAAAGCGAAAGAGACAAATGATTTTTCCTTCGAGGCCGGTACATCTGAGTCGGTTGTCAAATCGGCCAAGTTCTGGGCAAGTGCGAAGGGAGATCTAAGTGCGAAGATCTCCAACTATGAGGGCACGATCGATCTATCTGCCAGTAACGTCCGCGTCACTCTCCAGAGCAACGAGGGAACAATCATAAAAAAGGGACAGCCTCCGCTCCGGCCTATAACGCTTCTTCCGCCGCCTCATCTCAACTGGCGCCTGAACGATTCCATCATTTACGTCGATCATCTCATTCTGAAATGGGAAGAGGTTGCCGGGGCAGCGCAATATGAAGTGGAAGCCAGTCCGGGGAAGAACTTCGACCAGGAGACGAAACGGTTCGCGACCGCTTCAACGGATTTTGAGCTGCTCGGCATACCGTTGGCATCGACCTACGTTCGATTGCACTGCATCGACAGATATGGGTTGCGAGGGATCGATTCGCCTGTTTATACCATTATCAGGACTGAAAATACGCCTCGTCCTCCTATCCTAATTGACGGGTGGAATACTGATTTGCGATACACGGTTCTTGAAGAGGTGACCATACATGGAAGAACTCGGACAGATGTCGCGCTCGCTATAAACGGAAGAGCTGTGGAATTGGATTCGTCGGGAGCATTTTCTTACATTGCTCGCTTGCACAAGCCCGAGACCGTCCTGGACATCGTGGCACAGGACAACTCGGGTAATGTCAGCAGGAGGGAGCTCTCCATAATACCGATGGATTCGTCGAAGGTGTTCCAGGTTGATTGGAACTGTCCGATCATTGGAGGAGAACTTAGTGCCACGGGCCCGACGATAGAGGCTCGAGGAACCGCATATCCGCGCGTCCGAGTTGTCGCTGAGGTGGGCGACCAAAAAGTCACCGCGCTGACGAGTCCGCGAGGAATTTGGGCAATGTCTCTCAAGCCCGAGAGGAGTAAGTTGTTGAGATTAACTTTTGAATCCATCGACGATGCATGTCCCATCGGCTCGAAAACCTGGAAGGTACGGTGAAATGAGGCCATTCCATAAAATCAGACCAGTCGAGATTGAGTTGCTTGCAGAGTTTTGCTTTAGCATCATGCTTGTCTTGATATTAGCGAACAATGTATTTGCGCAGGATGTTTTCATGTTTGTCGCAGGGAGAGAGGCACCCGTGACAATCAGAGGCGATGCGGTACACAGTTACGATTTCATCATCAAGCCACCTCCCCGGTCGGTTTCTTCGGAACTTGAGATATACGATGCGTCACTGGGCGGAGTGGCCGATGTCTTTTACAAAGGGCGCGCCATGGAGACCACATATCAATTGTATACTTACAGGAACGGCCGCGCCGATCGAATGATGAAAACACTCACGGTTGCAAAAGATGCCAGATACATCAACCGTTGGACTGACTTCGATTCATTGGATCCTGCTGGCAGTCCCGAGGGCTGGCTTCTCAGGGTTTCCGCCGGCCATGGGAGGGAGTCAAATTCATTTAAGCTCCGCGTCAGGGGAAGTTCATCGGATTCTTCTGAGCACAAATGGGAAATATATGCACTCAATCTGCCGGTATGTTTGTATAAGGTTCCTATAGGCGATGAGGTCCAGTTCCGTCCGGTCTCGGATAAAACAGATGACATCCGTCAACTCTCCTTTGCTGGTGGCGAGGGAGCCGTAGTCTATATGAAAGACGAGTTTGGCAGGTCTTTTCGTCTCTCCCGTGGAAGTATTAGCTTTGACAGCTCGGCGGGAGATCTTGGCAATCGATGGGGAATTGCAGTCGGCGGATCCCACCTCCGAATCAACAATGTAGTCGTCAAAGGCAACAGTCCGCTTCTCTGGCGATGGAAGCCGGTAATTGTCGGGAGGGTCGCCCCAAGAAAGGTTTCAGCGAAGCAGCTTCCTGGGAACGACTGTCTGTCTGCGCGCTTCGCTCTCTCCGGGGAGACCAAACGCCAGGTTGTCAAATCGGAACCGATTTGGGTACTCGCTAAGACGACGATAGAAGGAGACTCTTCGATTATCTCCTTTGTCCATGCGGGAACGTACAGTGGAAAAGTTTTCTTGCCGACGACAGGAATGTATTTCCCAAAATACTGGGTAGGTGACTTTACTGCCCGGATAATTGCTCCGCCCGATCCGAAAATATCTCTACCGAAGAGAATCCTGTCTCCAGGCGAAACCATAGTGCTGACGGCGAAAGAATCTCAAGAGGATATCATTGCGGCTTACCGATGGTATGTCAATAACGAGTATCGCGGGAGCAAGCCTTCCCTTCTTTTTTCCAGCCTTCTACCCGGGAAATATGTCGTCAGGCTTATCGAGAAAAACAGCTCGTTGAGTAGTAAATGCAACGAGGCGTCCACCACGGAGGAGCTGAGAGTCAACTCCCGACCTTATGTTGAAATAAATGCACCGAAAGTGATAGCCCATTCCATGCCGGTAAAATTTCTCGCCTCGAATGCCAGCGACAGCGACGGTGATAGCCTGATATATTCCTGGAGCGGAACCGGCATCGTCTCTCCGCACGACCAACCGAGCATCTCGCTCACGCATGAGAAACCGGGGAACTATAGAATTTCGCTGACGGTATCCGATCAAACGGGGACTGCCAATTCGGACTACACCGCAACTTTCTCGTATCGAGTCGACGCAGATCCGGTCCCTATGTTTTCCCTCCCGACAATGGCTGCTCCCGGTGACGAGATTTCACTTTCCGCCTTGGACTCAAGAGATCCCGACGACAGCAATCTAAAGTTTCATTGGGAGGTTAGTAACGGCATGAACTTTTCCGGACCAACCGCGAAATTTTCGTTCGCACAACCCGGCGATTATGTCGTGAAGCTGACGGCCGACGATGGACAGGGGGTGGCGAATTCCGTCCAATCGACAGAGCACAAAATTCATATCGATGCTCCTGTAGTCCCGATAATTACCGCGGCGGACAGCTCGAATTTGTCGCGGCAGAATTTCTCAGGGAGCAAGACTAAAAGTGCAGACAGTGCCGGTGTTAGTTATGCATGGGATTTTGGTGATGGCTCGAAGGGCGTTGGAGAGAGCGTGACTCACGTTTTCCAGACAGGCGGCAAATTCACAATCACGCTAACGGTAGATGATGGAAAGAAGCAATCGAACAGCGTTCAGAACGCGACGCATGTCATTGTGATTAACAAGAATCCGATCGCTGAGTTTTCGCTTCCTTCAGAATGGGAGCCGGGAAAAACGCTTCGCGTATCCGGAACAAGAAGTTACGATCCTGACGGAATCGTCACCGGTTATACCTGGATCGTAAATGGAAATACGGTGGGACACGACAGCATTGCCGCTCTCGTTTTCCCCGAACCGGGAGATTATGCCGTGGCATTGAAGGTGAAAGATAACTCCGGATTTGAAGATGCAGCTGGGTTGAAGACCGCGCGGATCCATGTCAATTATCCTCCCGTAATCAAATGGGAAATGACTCCGAAAGTTGCCGAACCTGGGGAGGTAGTCACCTTCGACTCGAAAGGCACGTCCGATCCTGATGGCGAGATCAAATCCGTCGTATGGAATTTCTCCGATGGCACTTCTGCTGAAGGTGCTGTCGTGAAAAAGGCATTTAAAGAGAGCGGGGTTGTAGTCTGTAAGATAACGGTGAATGACGGAGAAGGTTTTGAGAACTCCGCGCAGACAGAAGAGTTTTCGTTGTTGGTGAACAGTCCGCCTATCATAGTAACCAGGGATCTCATCCGAACGAATTCACGGATCGTTAACCTGGATGCGTCGAAAAGTTACGATATAGACGGGCAGGCATTGAAGTTCGAATGGCTTCTTCCGGACGGCACTCGCCGATACGAGTCGACTTTCAATTGGGAAGCCCCCGGTGGAGGAATTCATTTCCTCACTTTGACGGTCGATGATGGGCAGGGAAAGAAGAACAGCATAGCACGCGAGACAATCCGGGTGATTGTGAACCGCCCCCCCGTCGCCGTGGTCGACTCCATCATTTATTCCTGCAGTGGTCGAACGGTGCTATTCAACGGGTCGCGGTCTTACGATCCGGATAAGGACCCGCTCATCGCCGAATGGAAATTCGGAGACGGCACGACGTCAGCGGAAATCAACCCTGTCCATACATATACAGAGCCCGGCTATTATGAAGCACGACTCATTATCAGCGATGGGTTTGCTGAAAAGCCTTCCGTTGCGACTCTACCGGTCATTATCGAGGGCTCTCCCCAGGCAGTTCAGGATTTTTCGGATACCACCGTGTGCTTGAACACTCCGATAGAATTTGACGGGACGCGCAGCAGCGACCCGAACGGTCCGATCGGGTCGTTCGCGTGGAATTTCGGCGACGGTACAACCGCATTCGGAAGAAAAGTCTCGCATGCATATTCAAAAACCGGAACGTATCGCGCTGAGCTGACGGTGATCGGAAATGGCAGCGGCAGGTGCAGTCGCGTCAGCCAGGCGACATCCACGGTTCGTGTAGTGGAAGGACCCGTCGCGATGTTTTCGATTCCCCAGGCCGTCAGCGTTGGAGAATATATAACCACTGATGCCTCCGGCTCGAAGACGGAAGGAAAGGTCCTGTCGACAGATTGGAGCATCCGGTCAAAAGACACGTCCTTCACGATAGAAGGTTCCCGTGCCGATTTCATACCGCGAAGTCCGGGAAAATATGATGTAACGCTCACCATCGTGCTCGAAACCGCTGCAAGCTGCGGGACGGCGACGCTCACTCGAACTGTCGTTGTCAACGCGCCGCCGGTCCTCAGATGGAATGTCCCGGATGCCGTTGCACTGGGAGACCTGCTCACGATGGATGCCACCGCATCGACCGATCCTGACGGAGTCATAATCAACTATAACTGGAAGTTCGACGGCAAGACCGTCGCGACGACCCCAGTGGCGTCGATGGTCATGGTTGCTCCGGGAAATCACATCCTTTCTCTGCTAATCACGGACAACTCCGGGACCTCGTCTAGATCAGTTTACAAAGAGATGACCGTCTTCGTCAATTCGAAACCTAATCCGGATTTCAGTCTGCCTGACAAGCTGTACGAGGGAGAGATTGTGCATCTTGTTCCGGCAAGATTCACGGATGCAGACGGTGACAGTCTTTCATTTGTATGGAAGATGGATGGTATCGAAAATGATCCATCGGGTTTGCATCTTACTATCCCCGGCAAACATGCAATCACGCTGATCGCGAACGACGGAAGACAGATGAGCAATTCGGTCGATTCGGTTTCCAAGGAAATCTTCGTCACGTTGAAGCCGGATTTGAACTCTGTGAATTTCCAGAAAGATTGGATCGCGGGGAGTGAGGTTGAGATTTCGAATATTACGTCTCTTCCGCAGGTCGGCTTTGTGACCGATTCCGGCTTCATGTCTCGAACAAAGGTCGGTTCGGCAGGGAAGCAAATAATCGTTCTCGCATGGAATCCACAGGGAACGATACTCGAAAAGGAGCAATTCGATATCGAAGTGTGGCCGTCTCTGGAATTCAAAAACGTTCCTGCACCGGTTAATACCGAATGGAATCCCTCGAATCCGACCAAAGTACTGAATGCGCCTGATGTGAACAGACCCGACAGCCGTAATGTCCGGTACGAATGGCGGAAAGGCGGCGTCGTTGTCGGTTATGGAAAAATCGTTTCCGTCCCGCTGACAAAAGGAGAGAATGTATTTTCCGTGACAGCAACGGATCAAGATATGGTCGGTGCTCGGCCGGTGACGGTTAATGTGGTTGTCGCCTGCCAGTAAGAGAACATTTATTTTCTCAGCCAAAATAAAAGGCGCTCCGGTAAAGGTCGGGACGCCTTCTTTTTGTTTCTTTGATGTGAAATTGCGAATGATCATTCGTGAAATTTACGCTGAGCACCGGTTGATTATTTGATGACTCAATACTAGCTTTACGAAGAGGTGCTTCGCATCGTCGTCGGATGTGGCAAGAACAGACCGAATGGGTATTTCGAATGCACCGAAAGTCAAAATCGTCAACAAGGAAATAAAAGGAGAGCTCATGGCAAGGCGAATATTTTATCTCACTGTTTGTCTTATTCTCACATCTCCCATAGCATTTTCACAGTCGCGCGGTTTTGGCGTCGGACTAATGCTCGGTATGCCGACGGGACTTACGGTGAAAGCATGGACATCTTCTACAGGAGCACTCCAGTTCGGCGCGGGCTGGCGTAATAGCCTTTCGAACACAGGTACATATATTACGGGAGAATATCTCTGGCACGCCATGAATTTTATCAAAGCAAACGGACATCTTCCGCTATACGCAGGCATCGGTGGTGTCATCGGCACCAGCACCCCAACGGTATTCGGAGTGCGCGGCATTTTTGGCCTTGCAGTCCTACCACGGGGAACCCGTCTAGACATCTTCTTGCAGTTGACACCGGTCTTTTACTTTTCACCGTCGCCGGCGCAATTCGATCTCGATGGGGGGGTCGGATTCAGATACTATTTCTTCTAGAGATTTGTTGCTCCACGATATCGGGAAAACATTCTCGATTTGTTGGAAGTTCGCCATAATTTGGCTACATTTTTTCCAATGTAAATCGTGACGATTTGATGGATGAATCAGAAGCACGAGATGCATTATTGACCTTGCTGCAACAGGAGTGCGTCGACAACCGGAGAATAATTATTTTTCCTCGATTCAATCGAAATGGGCGCGGATGAAAAACAAAATTATACGGGTAGCTTTTCGGACGACCCTGATCTACTGGGCATTTTCCCTCCTGTGGATTTTGTTTTCAGACCGCGCTGTCATGAAATTCTCATCCGAACCCGCAGTGTTCACCGCGCTGTCCACCTATAAAGGATGGGGTTTTGTAACTGCCACGGCCGTTTTGCTCTACACATTACTGCATCGGCAGTTGAATCGCTGGCAGGCGGAGATGGAAAGGCGGAGAGAAGCCGAAAAGGCGCTGGGCCATTATGAAATGCTTGCGAATCACGCCCGCGATCTTATTCTATTCGTGAGACTGGCTGACGGGCGCATCATCGAAGCGAACGCCGCTGCTGTGAAAGCGTACGGCTACAGTCGGAAAGAATTATTATCCCTGTCGATCAACGATCTGCGGTTTCCTGCAGAAAGGAATCTTACGGCGGAGCAAATGTCGAAAGCGGACGAGGGAGGTATTCTCTTTGAAACTACCCACGTGCGCAAGGACGGCAGCACGTTCCCCGTTGAAGTGAGTTCGCAAGGCATGGAAGTCGACGGGGCCCGTACACTGGTCAGTGTGATTCGCGAGATCACAGACCGCAAGCGCGCGGAAGAACAGCTCCTGATAAAGAATTCTGCAATTGAATCTTCGATAAGCGCAATAGGCCTCGCTGATCTGAGTGGAAAAATATTTTATGTCAATGAAGAGTTCGTCAAACTCTGGGGATGCAACAATGAGGGCGAAATTATCGGCAAAGATATCTCGGAATTTTCTCACTCGCTTCAAAAGATGCGGCAGGCTGTAGATTTCATGAAGGCGGGTAAGGGATACCTGGACGAAAGTGAAGGTGTTAGAAAAAACGGAGAAAGGTTCGATTTTCAAATATCAGCGAACACCGTTAAATCGGAGAACGGTGATCCGATCTGCATGATGGCTTCATTCATAGACATCACCGAAAGGAAGCAGGTGGAACAAAGGCTCAAGAAAATGTACGAGGAGTTGAAAGACTCCGAGGAAAAATATCGTTCTCTCTTCGAACAATCGAAGGATGCCATCTTCATGTCGGAACCGGATGGCTCATTAGTAGACGTAAATCCCGCGGCGGTCGAGCTCCTCGGTTTCGCTTCGAAGGATGATCTGATCGGAGTCCATATGGCTGATCTTTTCGCCGAACCGAACGACAGCAAATCCCTTTTTGATGCGCTTCGACGTGACAGGTTTGCGAAAGACCAGGAATTTATGTTCAAGAAGAAAAATGGCGAGGAAATAAGAGTCAGTTCCACCACAACTGTCGTACTTGATGAGTCGAGACAGACATTCTTGTTTCTCGGGATTGTCCGTGATATCACGAAGCAGAAAGCTCTTCAGCAGCAATTGATCCAAGCTCAGAGGATGGAGAGTGTCGGGACTCTCGCAGCGGGGATTGCCCACGATTTCAACAACCTTCTCGGCATTATCATGGGTTATTCCGCAGTAATCGAGAAGGGAACTGCCGAACCCGATAAGATAGCCCGAAGTGTGGATACGATTCAGAAAGCTACGGCCCGCGGCGCATCCCTGGTAAGACAGCTCGTTACATTCGCCCAAAAAGGAGAATCGGTGTTTGAGCGCGTACAGATCAACGACGTTGTAAACGAGACGACAAAACTTCTCAGGGAGACTCTGCCTCGAACGATTACGATTGCCACGGAGCTCAAGCCCGATCTTCCACCTATCGATGCCGATGCGACGCAGATCCAGCAGGTACTCTTGAATCTTTGTGTCAACGCGCGCGACGCAATGCCCGGTGGAGGCACAGTGAGGATTGTTACCACCGCTTTGGAAAAAGAAAAGGTTGTCTCGAGGTTTCCTAATGCCTCGTCAAAGGGGTACATATTTCTCGAGGTCACGGATACCGGCACCGGGATGGACGAAGAGACGAAGCGAAGAATCTTCGATCCGTTCTTTACGACTAAGGATGTAGGCAAAGGCACGGGACTAGGCCTCTCGCTTGTTCATAGCATTGTCTCAAACCATGGCGGCTTCGTCGATGTGGACACGAGTCCGGGAGCGGGCACGACGTTCGGCATCTACCTCCCGATAGAGGAGCAGAAAGCGGAGCATGTCGAAACCGCCGTCATACCGCTTGAAGATGTGCCCGGCGGAACCGAAACAATTCTGGTCATAGAAGATGAAGAGATGCTGAGGGAGCTGGTGAAGACCGTCATCGAATTCAAAGGCTATCATGTCATCACGGCGTGCGACGGAGAAGAAGGCATAGAAATATTCAAACGCAAGCAGAGTGAGATTGCTTTGGTCATTTCCGATCTGGGTCTGCCGAAATTTCCTGGTGATGAAGTCCTCAGGAGAATCCGGTCGTTAGATCCGGCCGCAAAACTGGTTGCGGCAAGCGGGTTTGTCGAGTCTGATGTAAGAATGAGGCTGCTCAACTTGGGGGTCGAGCGTTTCGTTCAGAAACCATATTTGCCTTCCGAAATATTGCAGACCATCAGGGGAATCATCGACGGGAATAATTCAGTCCGTTAACGGATTTACACGGAAATAATTCGCACTGCTTGACAGTAAATCAATTTGTTGAAAGTTCATTATAAATTGTCTACATTTTTCCGAAATATAAATTGTGTTCCTTTGTTAGATGAGTCAGAAGCACGAGTAATGATACTTGTCAGGCTGGACAAGATCGCGTGAACACAATTGGAGTCATCTTTTGAAACTGATTGAAGATGATCCATTCGCCACAGCTTGTGGGAATTCCTTCTTGATCTAAAGCTGGTCTGATCTTCAAGCCTGAGTATTTTTAGTAAAGCGTAATCCGCTTTGGGTCGATAATTATCTCATGAAGAAGCGTGTCCGGAAATCTCGAAGTCAATTTGGGGTCTTCTTTGAGTCCAGTTCACAGCCGATGTGGGTTTACGATCCTGCTTCGCTTGAATTTCTCGACGTCAACGTGGCAGCCGTCGCGAAGTATGGCTACTCACGGCGTGAATTCCTCAGCATGACCGTCAAGGACATCTATCCTGAAGAAGACCGGCAGCAGCTGGAGAGCCGTCACTCCAGGTCGGAGGAGAAATACCTCGGAGAGCACAGGCATCGTCTCAAAGACGGCAGAATAATAGATGTCGAAGTCAATTCCCGTACGATTAAGATTCGTGGAACAAAGGTAGTCATGGTTGTCGTCCATGATATCACCGGCCACAAAAATGTGGAGAAAGTTCTGAAGGAAGACGAGCTGTTGCTGTCGTCAGTGGGACAAATGGCGAAGGTGGGCGGCTGGGAATTTGACGCTGCTACAGGGAAGGGGTCGTGGACGGAAGAAGTCGCGCGGATCCATGAATTGGAACCGGATTTTGAAATAAACGTCGAAATCGGGTTGAATTTTTATGTGCCTGAATCTAGAGCGAGGATAGAAAAGGCGGTCAGAGAGTCGGTTGAATCCGGAAAGCCGTTCGATCTTGAGTTGGAAATAATCACGGCGAAAGGAAATCACAGGGTGATCAGGACGATTGGCGTTCCGGTCGAAGAGGGCGGCCGCGTAGTTAAAGTAAGAGGATCATTTCAAGACATCACCGAGCAGGTGAAAACACGCCGGGAGCTGCAGGAAAGCGAAGAACGATTCAGGAATCTTTATGAAGCTGCGCCGGTCGGAATTTCGAACATCACTCCGGATGGCAAATTCATACGATGCAATCCGGCGCTGGAAAGAATCATCGGCTACACCGAACCAGAATTGCAGAAGCTGTTGATCTACGAGGTCACCCATCCCGAGGACAGGGCAGCAAATGAAACTCTCATGAACGAAATTGCCGAAGGCAGGATCAGAACAGGTTCGCTGGAAAAAAGATATATCAGGAAGGACGGGAGAATAGTTTGGGTGCGGCTTGTATCCTCGGGAGTGTACGATTCGGGGGGACAACTTCTCTATTCGGTTTCGATTACCGAAGATGTAACTGACAGGAAATTGGCGGATGACAAAATCAATCGCATGAACAGGATTTACGCTGTCCTTTCAGAGATCAACGAGACACTGATCCGTGTACGCGATTTGAAAAAGCTGTTTGAAGAAGCGTGTCGAATCGCAGTCGAGGTCGGGAAGTTTAAGCTTGCCTGGATTGGAACCGTCGACGAGAAGACCGGGGATGTCGATCCGGTTTCATATTCCGGCGATGGAGGAGGTTACCTCGAGTTGCTGGACATTTCTATTTCGCCCGAGAAACCTGGCAGCCGCGGACCTGTAGGTGTCGCACTTCGCGAAAAGCGCCATGTCGTCAGAAATGATATCGAGCATGAC
Organism: Candidatus Acidiferrales bacterium; assembly: GCA_035515795.1. Classification (NCBI taxonomy): domain Bacteria; kingdom Pseudomonadati; phylum Acidobacteriota; class Terriglobia; order Candidatus Acidiferrales; species Candidatus Acidiferrales bacterium. The sequence goes on from DATJAY010000002.1 coordinate 98,447, forward strand.
GGTGTGGTCTTGCCATGGCATACCGAGGCACTTAAACGCCGGTTTAGATCCTCCGCGGCCTTCCCGCTGATGAATGCGGATCGAACCTACGGAGTCATTTGCTTCTATTCTTCCGAAGCCAGGTTCTTCGACGAACAGGAGGTTGCTCTTTTGAGAGAATTGTCTTCCGACATTTCATACTCGATTGAGAATATCGAGCTTGACGAGAAGCACAAGGAGCTGTCAAAGGATCGCGACCGCATGTTCAACTATTCACTTGACATGTTGTCGATCATAGGATTCGATTCGTACTTGAAGCAGATCAACCCGGCGTGGTCGAAGATACTTGGCTGGACGAACGAGGAGTTGTTGGCGAAACCGTTTCTGGAGTTCATCCATCCCGAAGATCTCGGGCCGACGACCGAATTTGCAGCGGGTCTTGCGAGAGGGAAGGCGGTCTACTCCATCGAGAACCGGTGCAGGTGTAAAAACGGAACTTATAAGTGGCTTTCGTGGAACTGCGTCCCGCTCGTCGAAGAGAAGATGGTATTCGCCGTGACGCGCGATATTACCAATCAAAAGCAGAGTCAAGAGCAGCTCCTTGTAAGAAATGCCGCCATCGAGTCATCCATGAGCGCGATCGGACTCGCCGACATGGACGGCAAGGTATTTTACATCAACGCAGCTTTTTTAAATCTTTGGGCCTATGACCACATTCATGATGTGATCGGGAAGGATATTTCGGAATTCTCTATGTCGGCGGAAAGGCTGCAAGGTGCAATCGCAACAATGAAGGCAGGGAAAGGTTTCTTCGGTGAAAGCAAAGGTGTAAAAAAAGATGGGACCACATTCGATTTCCAGATTTCCGCCAACATCGTGAAGTCGGAACGGGGAGAACCCATTTGCATAATGGCTTCTTTCATGGACATCACCGAGAGGAAGAGAGCCGAAGAAAAACTCAATGCCGCTTACGAGGACTTAAAACATTCCGAGGAGAAATACAGGTCGCTCTTTGAGCAATCGAAGGATGCTATCGTCATGGCGAGACGCGACGGCTCCATGATAGACGCAAATCCGGCAGCGGTCGATCTGCTCGGCTTTGATTCTAAGGATGAGTTCCTTCGGACGAACATACGCGATATTTATGCCGAACCTGAAGACAGGAAATTACTCCTTGAGGTTCTCGAATCGGATAATCATCTGAAAGAGCATGAATTCGTTCTCAAAAGAAGAAATGGAGAACTGGTAACGGTCAGCGCCAGCATAACGGGTGTTCGCGATGAATCGAGTCGCCTCGTCTCTGTCCTTGGTATTCTTCGTGACGTCACCAAGCAGAAGAACCTCGAGACCCAGCTTGTCCAGGCACAGAAATTAGAGAGTCTCGGAACCCTCGCAGGTGGAATCGCCCATGATTTCAATAACATTCTCGGCATTATCGCGGGTTACTCGGCATTCCTCGAGAGAAGAGACCCCGGGCCGGAGAAAATATTGAGGAGCACCGAAGCGATTCAGAAAGCTACCGCCCGGGGAACCGCACTCGTGAGGCAGCTTCTCACATTTGCCCGGAAAGGCGAGTCGGTATATGAACGCATCTCGATCAACGATGTTGCTGAGGAGATCATGAGACTTCTCGAGGAAACTCTCCCAAAGACAATCGAGGTAGTGCCGGATCTCGAGACCAAACTTCCGTCGATCGCTGCTGATTCGACACAGATCCATCAAGTTTTGCTGAACCTCTGCGTCAATGCGCGTGACGCAATGCCGAACGGCGGGACGCTCAAGATTAGAACCGGACAATTGGAAGGTGAGTCGCTGGCTTCGAAGTTTCCGGCAGTCTCGCCGGGAAAATATGTTATGCTCGCAGTGAGCGACACCGGGATCGGAATGGACGAGGAGACGAAGAAGCGGATGTTCGATCCCTTTTTTACGACCAAAGAGGTCGGCAAAGGTACGGGACTCGGTCTGGCACTCGTTCACAGCATCGTTGCCAGCCACCGCGGATTTGTGGATGTGGAGACGCAGCTCGACAAAGGTACGACGTTCTACATCTTTCTTCCGGTTAAGGAACGCAAGATGGAAAATGTCGAGACGACTGAAATAGCGATGCAGGATGTTCCGGGCGGGAACGAAACCGTTCTCCTGATCGAGGATGAAGAGATGCTGAGAAATCTTGTGAGAGCCGTCATCGAATCGAAAGGCTACAATGTGCTTGTCGCATCGGACGGCGAAGAAGGAATCTACCTATATAAGAAGTGGCGAAAGGATATCGATGTCGTCATATCGGATTTAGGTCTACCGAAGATTCCGGGCGATGAAGTCCTGAGGACAATCCGTTCAATGGATTCGAAGGCAAAGTTGATCGCAGCAAGCGGCTTCATAGAAGGAGACGTCAGATCGAAGCTGCTCGACTTAGGTGTGACTCATTTCATCCAAAAGCCGTACAGGCTTGCGGAAATGATGATGACGCTCAGAGATGTCATCGACGAGAAAGCGGAGTAAGCGCAAGAATATATCCTCCGAGTTCCAATAGTCGTCGCTGTAACTACCAAATGATAACATAGCAAGAATCGGGTTGGTTGTTCGCAGTCTTCTTTCTATCATGATTTGAAAAACTTTTTCTCTATTGTGCTTTTGGATCTTTAAACAACTGCAGATTTTCAGAAAGAAGTGACATCGCGAAAGGAGATGAGATGGCTTCCGAAAAAGATTATATACTGGGAACGCACGATGAAGAGATTTCGCGGCTCGGGCTTCAGCATCTCGTTTGGCGGCCGCGGGCACTGGACACATGGAAACGCGCTGGCTTCTCTGTCGGCCAAACGATAATAGACATCGGGTGTGGACCGGGTTACGCAGCGTTTGATCTGTCGGAAATAGTCGGAGCCTCGGGACACATTTTTGCCATAGACCGTTCCAGGAGATTTTTAGACAACGTCGAGTCAGCGCGGGACCGACGCGGTTACGCAAATATCACCGCGGTCGAATGCGATTTGGACGAAGAAGATTTTCAGGCCCCGCGTGCGGATGGAGCGTGGTGCAGGTGGATATTCTCCTTTGTGAAACGTCCTCATGAGTTGGTCAGCCGCATTGCACGAAGTTTGAAGAAGAATGGAGTGATCGTCCTTCACGAATACTTTGACTATTCAACGTGGCGGTTCGCTCCGCGTTCCGGCGAACTGGAGGAATTCGTGGAAGCGGTCATGGGAAGCTGGCGTGCGAGCGGCGGGGAACCGGATATAGGTCTCAACCTGCCGGTGTGGCTGGAAGAGTGCGGCTTCGAGATAACGGAGATGAAACCGATCATCGACATCGTGCCTGCGTCCAGCTTCGTATGGCAATGGCCGAGGGCTTTTATCAATGCGAATCTCGATCGCCTAGTCGAGCTCGGTCGTATGGATAGAGAAAGGGCGAGGGAGATTTTGCGCGCGGTCGATGCTTGTGAGAAACGCCCCGGCACTTTGATGATTACTCCGGCCGTCGTAGAGATAATTGCTTTATTAAAGAATCCGTAGCAGGACACCGGTTGAGGAATTTTCTCGCGGCCGTTTTGATGACGGATTACTTTCGCGGAGAAGACTCCTTCCGTCCGCCTCTCATTCTTGCATTATTGAATCAACTTGCGGATATTGAAGAAGCCATCATGGAGGGCGGTTTGATTTATTAATCGGTTCACAAGAGCAAAATGTTTGTGTGCCGGCCAGAAAAACGAAAAACATTTATGACAGGGAGCTTCACCAGAACTCAACAAGGAGTCTAACATGAGAAAGTTTTGCCGCATATTCTTTACATCTCTCACATTTCTTGCCTTGACGGCATTCTTGTCCGGGAAAGAAGCCACTGATTGGTCGAAGATCAAGAAACTGCGCGGGAGATTCGTCATTACCCTCAACAATTACACTTCCGACGAGAAGGCGAAGGCCCTTATAGAATCCTCGATGAGCGGGTTCCTCGTCCAGGGTGAGTTCAAAGCCGAGCGGGTTCCCTCGAGCGGCACCCTCCTCTACAAAGGAAAAGCCAGCGGCTTCATGTGTATGACACATAAGGCGACCGTCCTCGGGGACACTATGGTAACAAGCGAACAGGTCTGCGGAGGACCATTTAATGACGGCGAGGCAACTGTCGAGATCATGACAGACGACAACCAATATCAGGTTGAGTTCGAGGGAAGCGTGGGCGGGAAAACCGTCATCAGCTATCCTCTGTACAAAGCGGCGGCAGACTTGTTCTCGCAAGCTTACGACTTCAATACGAAGTACCACCCCGATTGGACCGACGACATAAGGATCGACAAAGGCTTAAGGGATGAATTCACAGAAGCCTCGAAAGGCGTGGACTCAACCGAAGAGGTTACGTTCAGTGCGGCTTCCGTACCGAAGATGGTGACGAAGCCGGGCCAGAAGTTTCCCGACATGAAGTTCTTCGATCTCCCGGAAACCGGTCAGAAGATCGAGGGATCGGGCGAGCTCCAGCTCATGGTCTCGACAACCATCATGCCGACAGTGACACCGGCTGCCTGCAGATGGATCGTGGAGGCGGAAGAATGAAAGAGTTCATACTTCATCATTTTTGCGATAATGTATTCGCTGCCGCACTCATCGCGCTTCTCTTCACCGTGGATACACTTGGGCCCCGCGCGCTCTACGCACAGAAGGTAATGGCCACGATTCCGACCGGCGCCCTTCCTACCGATGTCGTCGTAAATCCTGTTACCGACAAGATCTACGTATCGAATACGTACGACAGCACCGTCACGGTGATAGACGGGGCGAGGAACAGCACGGCCACCATACATGCCTGTTTTGCTCCTCAGATGCTCGTTGTCAATCCTGCAATGAACAGGATTTACGCGGCGGGATCGGAATCTGTCACAGTAATTGACGGAGCTACAGATGACACGATCGACATACCTGTTCCGGCCGATCCGATTGCAATGGCGCTCAACCCGGTCCCCAATAGGCTTTACATCGTGTGCCGGAATTTCGGTCAGCTTGTAGTGATCGACGGTAAGACCAACGCCGTGTCATTCCTGCCTGTCGGAGGATCGCCGGTGACGATTGCGGCCAACATGCGTACGAACATGATATATATCGGAGGGATTTCGGTAGACAGCAGCCTGATCGTGCTCGATTGCGCGACAGGCCGGATGCATGTCATCCTGGATACGATCATAGTATATGGCATCACGGTCGATCCTGCTGCAAATAAAATCTATGTCTCTTGCGCGGGACGGCGCACTAATTCGCCCGAAGTATTGGTTGTCGATTGTTCTACCGGCACGTTTCACGACATAAATTATGCGGCAGTGGATAACCCCTCGATTGCGCTCAACCCCGCGACCGGCAAGGTCTACGTCGCTGACCGCGGAAGCAGCGACATCAAGGTGATCGACGGCGCGACTTACGAAACTACGACATTGACCGGCGGAGCAGGCCAGGGAGCGATGGCGGTCGATGAAGCTCTGAACAGGATTTATATAGCTAACTCGAATGACAACACCGTTACAGTTCTCGATGGCAGAACGAATGGGATTACCACCCTGCGTGTCGGGACAAAACCGGTCGCAATCGCCGTCAATTCAGTCACACATAAAGTTTACGTGGTGAACCAATACGATAACACCGTGACGGTGATCGACGGGAGATAATGCGGATTGTGTAGTGCTCCGCACAAGATTCATCTCCCAAGTGGATTTCGGGGCCATGCTGCATGTGAGTGCAGCGGTGATTGATGCGGTCTGGAGAACGGCGCAGGTCGTTCGGACGAAGATGCAGGTAGTTGGGACTGAGATGCAATTAGTTCGGAAGAAGATGCAGGTCGTTCGGACGAAGATGCAGGTAGTTGGGACAGAGATGCAGGTCGTTCGGACGAAGATGCAGGTAGTTGGGACAGAGATGCAAGTGGTTCGGAAGAAGATGCAGGTCGTTCGGACGAAGATGCAAGTCGTTGGGAGAGAGATGCAATTGGTTCGGACAGAGATGCAATTCGTTGGGAAGAAGATGCAAGTGGTTGGGAAAGAGATGCAGGTCGTTGGGACGAAGATGCAGGTGGTCGGGACGGAGATGCAAGTGGTTCGGAAGGCGGTGCAGGTCTCCGGGGGAATCAGATCCGATCTCGTCGGTGCCATCAGTGTTTGCTTTAATCTTCTGTCCTTATCAAATTAGACAGTCATTTGAGGCGGGCTTTTAGACACTCATCAGATTACAAGACAAAAGCGTTTGCATAATAAATAGAATAAAACCTGACCCAATCCAATTGTCTTTATAGAAGTATCAAATGATAGAAGAATATTCCAACAACTTTTAGAAAAGAAAGGAAATATCATGCAACGATTCATGCGATTTTTACTGCCTACTCTCTCGACTTTATTGGTCTATTTCCTTTTTCTTCCGTGGCTGGCTCTACAGCTTGATTACAAGCTCTCATTTGTATGGCGGCTCCCATTTTGGACGGAGACAGTTGCCGCTGTCCTGGTTCTTGCAAGTGTTGCGGTCATTTTCAGGTATTTCTGGATGTGTGCGTACCATAATGATATGTCATCCTCAGTCAAGATGAATTGCCTGCATATAGTCGAGTCGGCGGGCACCTGGCTGGGCGGGGTCGGGCTTGCATGCCTTCTGCGTTCGCCATCTCTACTAGGCATAGACGGATTAATAGGAGTTATCTGCATCTTGTACTCATCACGTTCGGAAGATCCGATGCTGCTGTCTCGATTTGCCAGAACCGTGTTGTCGCAAATCAACCGGATTCCGCGATGGATAATGCTGGTGTTAGTTCTCGCCGGAACGGCGGCGGGTTTACCATCGCTCAGTGTAGACCGGCAATCGCCGCCAGCCGCGACGGAGCCTGCGATACTGGTACAGGTTCGGTGCAAACCCGGAACATCCTATCTCTGGAAGGCGGATTTCGATAAGCATATTAGGCCCGCTATCGAGGAGGTTATCGCCAAGGGAAATACGTTTACCGGTCTTCAAGTCATCCAGTCAACGCTTCCATGGCAGCCTTTCGATTTCATGCTGATCTACACTGGCAAGAGTTTTTCCTCGCTCGATAAACCCGGCGTGCCTCCTCATTTTGCGGCGCTCTTCCAGCGCGAGGGGACTGTGCGCGCTCTGGCGGTGCTCAAGGAGATGAATTCTTACGAAGAACAGTCCACAGTCACCATCGTTTACTTGAGCAAGGTGAGGTGAGCCATGCATGTTCTCGTGACTGGAGCCGGCGGCTTCATCGGACGCTCGGTAGTAAGAAAAGCGCGGTTGCACGGGTGGAAAGTGACCGGAGTCGCGAGACGTCCGGGTGCCGAGACAAATTTAGTTGCGGATTTACGCGATCCCATTCGCAATTGGGAAGTCCCCGATGCTGTCATCCATCTTGCTGGCGGTTTTGCAGGCTGCACAATGAAAGAGCTGGTGGATACCGATCTTGTTATTGCCAATAACCTGATTGAATGGGGAAAGAAAGAAGGAGTGCGGAGGTGGGTTTTCGCAAGTGCGGCAGAAGTTTACGGCGACATCGACGGCGAAGCTGACGAAGATTATCCGTGCCGTCCCGTGATTCCTTACGGAGAAATAAAACTCCGTGTTGAAGAGTTGTTCCATGATGCTGGATTTCCTGAAGTAATGGTTTGCCGTGTCGGCGAAGTGTACGGCTCCGACGGCCGCATTCTTCACGAACTGGGCGGCAAGTTGCGAATGGGGTTTTGTCCGTGGGGAGGCGACGGAAAAGTAAGAATCAGCTTCATACATGTCGAGGACGTCGCCGAGGCGCTTCTTCTTGCATGCGAAAAGGCGAAGCCGGGTTTCACCATTTACAATGCAGGCGACAACGAGCCCGCAACGTGGCGGCAGTTCCTCGAGGAGATTGCGTCCCAGCTGCATGTCCGCGGTCCGTACTATCTTCCCAGACTTGCCGCTTATCTTTATGCGTGGTCGGCGGCGTGGACAGACAGATTGAGCCGCAGACCGCCTAACATTACGCCGCAGACTCTTCGGTTGCTTGTCACGCCGAAGGTCTTATCGAGCAAGCGTCTGCACGATGAGCTGGGTTTCGTCCCGAAGTATGCGAACATCTATACCGGACTCAACGAAGCGCTTCACGTTATGGTGGAGTCGAAATAAAGATCCGAAAAAGTATGACGCCTGCTCGTCATTCCAACCAATCCCGCCATGCGGGATGACGGGGAATCTTTTTGAGACTTTTTAAAGGGTGGTAGAGAGGTAATCCGCACAAGATTCATCTTCGAAGTGGATTTTGGGACCAGGCTGCATGTGGCTGTAGCAGTGATCCATGCGGTCTGGAGAACGGCGCAGGTCGTTCGTACGAAGATGCAAGTAGTCGGGCAGGCTGTGCAGGTTTCCGGGGGAATCAGATCCGATCTCGTCGGTGCCATCAGTGTTTGCTTTAATCTTCTGTTCTTATCAAATTAGACAGTCATTTGAGGCGGGCTTTGAAACACTCATCGGTTTACAAAATGGAAACGTTTGTATGCCAGATAAAGAAGTAAAAACGCGATTTGATCTATTACCGATACGCAAAGGTCATAACCTGCAGCGCGTTTCGTGTCACATCCAATAACACAAGGAGGAACTTATGCGCAAGAACCGTTTTCTGTTTTTTGCTTTCATGACAGTCGCATCCATTGCCTTCGCAGCTTTCATGCCCGGAGGCGCCGACTGGTCGAAGGTCAGGAAGCTCCACGGGAAATTCGTAATTGCTATCGTCAACTACGCTTACGACCAGAAAGAAAGATCGTCCACGGCGCTTCTGATGAACGGCTTCGTTGCTCAAGGTGAGTTCACTGCCGAGCGCGTAGACTCTTCGGCGGAACGGATCCTCTATGTGGGAAAAGCAAGCGGCTTCCTGAGCATGACGCATAAGTCGAGCGCTTCCGACACCGATGTTGCGAAGAGCGAGCAGGTCTGCGCCGGAGACTTCAACACAGGGGATGTGAGAATCGAGATCATGCCGGGCGCCAACCAGTACCAGGTAACCTTCAACGGAAGTCTCCCGGCAGGGAAGACTCTTGTCAGCTACCCATTGTTTAAAGAAATGGAACGAATGTTCTCGAAAGCGTACGATCTCAACAGGGCAAAGAACGCAGACTGGGCAGCTGAGGGTCAGACCTACGATGGGATCAGAAACGAATGCACCGGAGCCTTGAAGGACGTGCAGACCACCGAAGAGGTGAGATTCAGTGCTACAACAATTTCGCAGGCTTCCGTGACACCGGACCAGGCGTCTGTCGTCGCGAAGACTTTTTCCCTTCCGGAGAATGGAACGAAGATCGATGGAGCAGGTGAAATTCGGCTCACGGTTTCGACGTCGCTGATGCCTGCGGTGGCCCAGGCCGCAAGCCGGTGGATGATTGAAGCGGAGGAATAATCGAGAGTTTGAATGAACGAATACCGGCCCTATGGGCTCACGATAATCCAACTCTCGCCGGGGTTCTTTCTCTTGTGTTAAGACAGGAGAAAAAGCGCTATGAGCAATTTATGTTGCGATCGAATGTCAGTGATTTGGAATCTCGTGGGATTTGTTCACTTTCTTTTGCTCACCCGGTGGAGGGAACCCGCATCTCCAGCCTTGCTTCTTCCGTAAATCATTATTGCCAGATATCCTAAGACTATCCAGATGACCTCGCGGGACCGCTTGATGGTGATAAATGCCAATGCGACCGAGGGAGCGTCGGCGACACCGAAACTGGCGATCAGTGAAACATAAGCGGCTTCTGTAGCACCGAAAGCCGACGGGATGAAGAAGAACGCTATCCGGAGAAGACATGCAGTCCCTTCCATGAGGAATCCCTGACCCACCGTGATGCTCTGACCGAGGATTCTCAGGATCACGTACGATTCGCATCCCAGCAGTGTCCATCCGACGACGAACGATGCGAGGGAGCCGAAGAGCGCTCGCCGGTTCTGACGTGAGAAGTGAAGGATCGTCGCGTCGATTCTGTTCACGCTCGACTCGATTCGGGAAAGAAAACGCCTCCATCGATTCCACGTGATTCGTTTCAGGAGCGATGCAAGCTGGGTAAGACGCGCGCCGCTGTAGATGTATATAACCGCAGCGAAGACGAGGGCGAGGAGGGCGACTGCCGGCATCATTGTTCTTCCTGAAAGCGCGGCGGCGGATCCATGCGCCGGCCCGGCAAAAATAATCAATGCCATGATGACCGTGAGGAACAATCCCTGTGCTGCCGCCATATTTATTTTTCCCATCAGGCAGGCGGCGAAGCTTTCTTCGATCGGTACATTGCAGGCGCGGCGCAGCCAGATGGGACGGAGCGTTTCAGCTGGCACGACGCCGGCAGGCAGGGAATTGATCAGCGTGTCGCACCCGATGCGCACGGGGAGAACCTTGAACAAACGTCTGAACGGACCGGTGCCGGGAATGCAGAGTGCGAGACCGAGAGACTCGGCCAATAATTCAAGGAGCGGCGGAATGAGGACGAGCATTACGGCGAATCCAACCCTGTCAAGAAGTGCGAGCACTGAGTCCACCTTCACGTTGACGAACTGGCGCCAGAGGATGAACACGATTATCGAAGCCGCAAGGACCTTCAGGACGATGCCTGCTGTCCGGCGTGCGGAGAAAGAGAGGGGCGGGCCGGGGCGATGAAGACCGTCCTCAATGCCGGGATTGCTCTTCGCTTGACTCCCATACTCTTCGTCTTCTTTCGCGCCTATGATTTTCATGCAGCTTCCTGTCTCGTATTGTTAGCTCAAGTTAATAAATGCGCCGGACAATAATGCGGGTGAGTTTGCTTTGATCTCCCTCTCGCATCAAATCAGTCGTTCGATGCGGGTTTTGAAACACTGAATGGTTTACGAAAAGAAAGTGGGCTGTTTGTATGCCAGATAGAGAAGTAAAAGCAATTCGCGATTTTAACATATCCCAACTGGAGTAAAATGGCTGGAGAAAAAATGGCGTCAAGTCGCCCTGCGGGATGCCGCAAGGCGGCATTTGGTACTTTCTGGAGCCTGTCCCAATGAATATCGGGATATTAAGATAAAGGAAAGAACGTTTTGTGGAATCAGTCATTAGCGAATTGGAGTATTGTAGTGTTTGTTCACTTTCTTTTGCTCACCCAAAAGTCCCGCCTTGCGGGATCCCGTACCTTGGAATACAAATGTTGAACGGGAACTGTGAACGGAAAGAAAAGGGTGCCCGCGAAAACGGTACGCCGTCGGCGGATCGTCACGTCCCCCCAGTCAAAGCGGGCGATTTCAATATACGGTGGATTGTATATGACAGCTGAGACTCCCGAAATCGCCCATTCAGGCGTATTGAAAGTTCAGTGGAAAGGGGACGTGACTCCGTTTTCGCACGGGCTGTATGAGATGCGAAGACCAAAAGAGGACCTGCGCTATGCCAAGTACAGAAGTAAAGACAATTCGCGACCCCACATATTCTCAGTACGAAAAGATCATTGCACGCCGCGCCTTCGATTCCCGATCCGAGGAAGTCGTCAGGCGCGCAAGCGGCTTTCAACCGGGAATCGGACGGCTTCTGACCGAGGCGATACCGAGGCATAATCGAGGCGATATCGAGGGACAACCGAGAATGACACGGCTTGCAATCGAGAAACAGGCGGCTTCCGACCGAGAATCATACGGCTTTCACACGGCTTTTGACCGAGAAACAGACGGCTTTCATACGGCTTCCAACCGGGAAATGACCGGCTTTGGGCCGGGAATCAACCGTGGTTAGAGAGAGCTTCAGACAGAAGGTTGTATTTATTTTTTTCTCATGAAATTGAATCCGTTGTTCAAAATGTCGGGAATGGTGGCAAAGATCTGAAAAATGATGGAGTACTCTTTGGATATTGATATGGCTCTTAGGAGAAATGGACATGGTTGATCCAAGGCATCAATTAGAAATCGACACCTCCGACCTCAACGGCGACGGCGAGTTTTCGGTGCTGGATAGTGATTTGTTTTAATCGTTCCTTCCTGGCAAATTAAACGAGCTTTAGTAATTGAAGGCGGGCCACTAAAAGATATACCGGTTTACGAAAAGAAAGTGGGATTTTTGTATGCCAGATAAAGAAGTAAAAACAATTCGCGATTTGATCTATTACCAGTACGCCAAGATCATAACCTGCCGTGCCTTCAATGTTCCGGACGGGCAGCAGGCGAAGAAACTGCATTACGGTTTCATCAAGAAGACGTTCCATGACTTGAAGTCGGGCGGGAAATCATGGTCGCACATCGAGCGCGAGGACTGGCAGCTCGTCGAAGCCGAGAAGAAGTGCGCCTATTGCGGCTCGACGGAGAACCTGACCCGCGAGCACATCGTACCGAAGTCGCTGCATATTAAACCCGACTGTCCCACATGCGACCATATCCAGTCGATCCACAATGAGGTCTGGGCGTGCGGCTCGTGCAACTCATCGAAGGGGACAATGGGACTTTACGAGTTCTACCACGACAAAATACTTCCCGACGAGCCGAAGTATTTCGATTACATTCCCGAGCTCGTGGAGAAGAAGTATCTCAAGACTATAATGAAGTGCCATGAATGTGCTGGTACCCTCGACGCCGCCAACCCGAATGGTGATCGAGAACTTTCGGTGCTGGATATTGATGCGGCGCTGCGAAGGAATGGCAATGAATAATAGAATGGATCACCATCGGCATCCCGCAAGGCGGGACGCCTCACGAAAGCCCGCAACCCCGAAGGGGTTTTGCCGAGAGTGGAGCCGTCCATTTCAATGGATGGCCCAGGACGATCATGAAATGCCACGAGTGCGCTGGTACCCTCGACGCCGCCAACCCGAATGGCAACGGTGAACTTTCGGTGCTGGATATTGATGCGGCGCTGAAAAAAGTCGGATGAAGACGAAACAAGGCAATATATCGCCCCTAAGGTTGGAATAATCAGTCTTTCTTGTGAAATTAAATTACCTTGGATGGTCAAGGTATTCATGACAATCAATAATATTAAATGGTGCATGATGGAGGATAAATCTTTGATGGAGAGCAATTTGTGAACTTAGTATGGAGTCATGATGGAACACTTTGAAACATTACATGTTTGGGTCGGTGATGTTATTTAGGGACGATCTCCATGGTGTAATCGACTTTAGGGGTACTCCATACCAGGACCTACTCTATGAACTGCTTGGATGCCCAGAGGTGCAGAGATTGAGGCATATGCGGCTTATGAACTTTGATGCGCCGCATATCCAGGATCTGGCATCGGCGAGGAGATTTCCTCATTCGATTGGGGTTTCTTTTCTTGCATATAAGCTTGCGGAAAGGTCAAGTCTCACCATAGGAGAAAGGAAAACTCTGATTACAGCTGGCCTTTTGCACGACGTGGGAATTCTTCCATTCGGCCATTTACTAGAGACGATCATTAAGAAAAAGAATCCCACATTCTCACATGAGAAATTGGTGGAATCCATTCTCTTCGGCAATTATCATCCCACTAATAAATATCATCAGATCCTTGTTTCATCTTCTCTTCAACTGGCTGGAACTCTAAGGCGACATGGTATAAAGAGCGATGAGGTCTTTCGTCTGATTTGCCCACCTGGTGGTTCTCGTTCTGCAGTGTCGGCAGACATTGACATTGATAATATCGACAATGTCCATCGAATGGCTTATCTGCTTGGTTATGAAGGAGTTCACGAGAACTTAGAGCTGATCCTTAAAAATATTGTTGTTGATTCGCAGATGAAGTTGCGCTTTTCCTCAGATGCGATTCCGGCGATTAGAAAATGGCTTGTTATGAGAGAACAAATCTATACGATGATAATCACTCATCCGGAGTGTGTCTCATATAATGCATTTTTGAAGTTCTTGCTCATAAATGCAGTAGAGTCAAACGTGATTGATGAGAAGACTTGGTTTCTGACCGATTCTCAGTTTGAGCAAAATCTCCTGGACAATAGTTCGACGCGAAGCCAGGCCACTTGGCTACTATCGCGGCCCCAGTACGAGTTAATTGATTATGTATGGTTCGTTTCAACAGAGAAACCCCCAGTCTCCTTTCCCTTGATCGAAGAAGGAGTTAGCCAATCCGATATTATGGAGTTCAGGTTGAAGGCACAGTATTTCTTTTGGCCTGAATCAAAGTTAGTTGCTCGAGAAACGCATTTCCAAAACATGCAGGGTGCGCAGTTAACCGTGGGAACGGACTCTTCCAGTATTTTAGTGTCAGCAATTGCGACAAGGGATTATGGACGAGATATGCTTGGAATTCCTGAAAAGGAAAAGAATGCATGGCGGGTGAAAGTAATTGAGCTGGTCAAGACAATCGCTCCTGGATGGAGGTTTTGGACAAAATTCCCCGAGGACTACGACGAACGACCTTTATTGAATTATTTCGAAAGAAGGCAAATTGAGTTATTCTAAGAAAGATCTTGAGGGTGTTGACTGGGATTTTCCTAACATCCGAAATGAAGGCATGCAATCATTTCATTGGTACCCGGCCACATTTGTCTCTGCGGTACCGGGTTCTCTTATCCCATTGCTGACGAAGGAGAATGCCGTTGTATTGGATCCCTTTTGTGGGACGTCGGTTACGGGACTGGAAGCGATTAGGTTGAACCGAAGTTTTATCGGGGTTGATTCAAATCCCATTGCGATTCTTATTTCACAGGCTAAGCTTCTTTTTCCCGACCTGTCGCGTTTACATGAGACTCTTTCCTTTCGATCACGAAGTGGACTTTTTGCCAAAGATGAAAAGTTGATTACAAATCATCACCCGAAAGAGACCGAATTGAAAAGATGGTATCACAAAGATACCTATAAAGAACTCCTTTTGATCTTACATAGGGTGAAGTGTATTCGTGAGACTTCAATCAGAATCCCGGCGCAGGCGATATTTTCCAGCATTCTCAAAACGGTTTCTTCACAGTGGCGTCATTGGGGCTGGGTGTGCGATAATGTTGCACCGAAACATGACGAAATAATCTACAAGGATGCGTTTAATGCTTTCCACAGAGCATTGGAGAAATATTCAAGTTTTGTCGATGAGGTACTTGATGATATGCAAGGGAGAGGAATTATGTTGTCCAGGAGGGAGATCAGACGCAGACACCGAGTGTCATGTGCAGACAGCAATTTTTTTGTAAGTGCCCTTCCAAAAAGTTCGGTCGATCTCATTATGACGTCACCACCTTATTACGGCGTTGCAGACTATGTTAAATCACAGCGGCTTTCTTTCTTGTGGTTCGAAAAGGATTTGATTCCTGTAGAGGGATATTCCTTTGATGATTTTGAAGAACTCAGGAAACGAGAGATGGGGCAGCGGTCTTCTAGGAACAGCGCGAAAGCATTTCAGCAGTACGTTGATTACATGCATGATTGTTTCAGACTTTGGCATTCAGTTTTGAAACGGACAGGACTGCTGGCTATTGTGCTCGGCGATTCAAGTTCCAGACAAGATACGAGTGATCTACTTGAACAATATGCCACTGAAGCTGGATTCAGGTTGCAGTATAACACAACGAGACGAATTACGACTGCTCGCAGGCGCCTAATTGCCCAAGTAAAAACCGAATATCTGAAAATATATTCGAAGTAAATGAAGAAATGGAGATAGGGACCGATAATGAAAAAGGCAGATGACGACCCACCTTTATGTGAGTTGAAGAAGGCAACAAATGGAATCATGTATATTGATCCCGCTGGTCCAGAAAGGCCCGAGACGATTCGATGCGAAGGCAAGACCTACTCCAGATTTATGGATTTCATTTACATATCGAAGTCAGCAGAGGAATTGTCCGAAGATGAAGTCCTGGCAGTCAATAAACTGCGTGAACAATTCATTCAGAAGATGCCCCACTGGGAGATAAACATCTCGGTGAGAGCCAAGTTTTTGCGGGTGATAGATAGTCTTGTTATAAATTCGGTTCTAGAAATCGGTCCTGATAGTAACCCTCTTTTCCCAGATTCCGGTCACAAGTTCAAAGAGTATTTCACAGCAGATCTTGATTTAGAATCTGTCGATTTATTGAGTAGTAAGGGGATTAAGTCTTTTCACTTTAATCTTAATGCTCCCCTACCATTACCTGATTCAAGCATCGATCTTGTTGTTGCACTCTTTGTATTTCAGTTCCCGATAAGCATTCAGCAGATTAAGGAAATCAGAAGAGTCGTAAAGCCTGATGGAGCTGTAATGGCAAATGTCTATCGCCGAGATCAACGGAGCAGAGATGAATTGCGTGCCCAATTTCTGGAAGTCGGGCTTCACTGTAAAGTAATACCAGATGGTAGTCACTTATGTCGTGACCATGAATACTGGTGCCTATCCGTCAATGAAGATTCCAATCTTCTGAGAGTTGTTATCGAAGGTATGACGAATAATGATCGCGAAAAATGACGCTGCGCTAGCTTTGATTTTTGAGCTCCTAAAGTCTGCCGACCCTGCGATGGTTAAGCGCGGAATACAGCGACTTTGTGATATCATGGAATCTGGATATATCCCTCAAGGTCAAACTCGGTCCAGGATTTTGAGAATGATGTCTAGACATGGAACTTGGACTGACGTTCAAGTTAGACGGTGGTCGTACAAAGCGATAGGTCTTCTGAAGGAGCGGGGTTTCTTGCCTTTCCTCAGGGGGCAGATGACACGCGAAAATGACAAAGAGAATCTCACATGGCTAGTTTCGGCTATTTACCAAATTACTGATCGCCGGGAGGCAGAGACAGCGACAAAAGAAGCTAATTCCATTGTTGGCAAAGCGGTCATGCTTGCCCCGGGATATTTCTTGCCAGCCATGCGACCTCAGACTAAGAATGAGCTAAGCAAGCTACTCAGCGAGAATGACCCTCTTGTTTTGAAATGGATCAGCTTACTTTATGGTGCCTCTGGAGGAAATCTTAACCTCGGTCCAAGGTTTGAGAAGGAAGTAATTTCTGAACTCAACCGGCATAACGATAAAAATGTTGCAGAGTATTCTGTCTGGGCATTGAATAAAGGAGAAGGGACAAATTTCGGGGACCTCCAAATTCCTCCTCAGGATTGGCATAAACAACCTCCTAATGTTCGTCGTTGGTTGTATCGGTTGATCACAAAGGACAGGGATAGCATTGATTCCAATTGGGATTTCATCGAATCCTTGCCGAAAACCGAATCATCCGCCGAGGCGCTTGAAGGACTTGCAATTGGCCTAGCCAAATATTCCCCAGACACTCTGTTGAAGAGATTTCTTATTAATTGGTACAATACGAACCCACCAAGGATTGTGAAATTGCAGTTGCTCTGGCATTTTGCACAGTTTGCATTTCAGGAAAATGAATACAGAGAGATTTTAGCGCTAGAAACCGAAGAGCCTTCTGATATGTTTGTCTCTGGGGTGGCACGTTCCATAAACCAAACCCTAGAGAAAACTAGAGCCAGCGGAAGTGTAATTATGCTAAGTGAGCCCTCATCAGTTCAAGTTGTTGATAAGTCCTTGATCCCACGAGGCGATTCAGAGAGTTTGGGGGCTGCGCATTCTTCAGGTCAAGATTATTTTGACGACGGTTCCATGAAAATAGCTAAAGAGCCAAGTGTTTCAAGGAAAGATGCCAAACCTTACATAATTCTCTCACTGTCATGCGGACTTCTGGCGATCGGACTAGTCTCCGTTATGCTGAGGAACATGGACAAATTGGAACAATCTGGAACACTAGGAGGGTTTTACTATTTTGTATTGATTTCTTTCGGTCTGCTTGTAGCAGGGCTCTTATTCGGGGTTCTTCGTTCGTACGCGCGTTATTCCGGTCAGCAGTTCAATGGAAAGCTCGAGCTTGGCGGCCCGATTGTTGGCTTTACGCTTGTTCTTGTCGGAGGCTATATATTTAGTAATGTTTATCATGAATCGTTTTCAGTAACTGTCTTTGTCCATGGCAATGCAGGAATACATGATCTGGTACTGCGGGACTCAGGGACAATACTAATGAGACTTGGATCAGAGACCAGAGAAGAGCACATCAATGGAAAGGGAGATGTAGATTTCAAACAAATCCCGGGGACCTTCCTCAACCAAGAAGTACATATGTGGGTGAACGATGAAAGATTTCAGGCAGTCGATCCTGAAAAGATGTACAAACTCGATGGAAACCCATTAAATGTCGAGGTAAAGCGCAAGCCCATCCACTTCCAAGGTTTTGTTCGGGACCAATCAGGAAAGAGAATTCGGAAGGCTGTGATTCTTTGCGGTCAGGCGCGTTTGGGTGCCGTGGATAGTTTAGGTTTTTTTGATGTTACTGTTTCTGTGGCGGAGAATGAGAACGAAGTTCGAGTGACTATAGTGGCAACTGGTTTTTACCTTTGGCAGAAAAATTTATCCACAAATGCCCTCAATGAGGTAATTATGTTGCGACGCATAAATAGAAGGCCGAGATAATTCGACAATTGGGTCGAGATTTTATAGACATGAATGGATTGTCCTCGTGGTACTGTTGATTTTGACGCTCTCTTTTCATGCCGAGTCCTTTCAAAAAGATTGTTGGTTAACCGTGATATTTCCTTTTCTAATGCGAATAATTAGTATAGTCAAATTTGTTTTTTGACTTTCCAAAGCCGTCCCGCCCATCTTAGGCTTCGCCGGAATTTAGCTCGTCCTTTTGTTGACAGGTTGGCGTGAATTATCTTTCGTGGATGAAAACCAAGAGCCTAATATGAAAGCTGCCGTGTTACATGCATTGGGACAGCCGCCGCGGTTTGAGGAGTTTCCAGATCCAACGACGCCCTCCCGTCTCTCCATGAAAAATTCCCTCTCGTCAGCGAATCAATCGACTTAATGAAAGTCTATTTCTTAACCCTTTCCCCCACGAAAATCTGTGTATCATCGGGGGCAGGATGTCCTTTCCATTTCTCTAAATAGTCCTTCAAACTCAAAAGAACAACCTCTATGAAAAATATCCGGCATTGCGTTTTCCTTTCTCGAATAAATTAGTCTCGTGACTCGTTTTGTTATCCTACCACAGTTGCAAAGGGACTCGTGAGCGGGAAGAACCCTGTCTCCTTCATTGACCCGACATTGCGAGGAGTAAAACGACGAAGTGCCGCTTGACGGCATCTCCCGTTCTGACATTATGGCCATTCAAATGACGCGGGATCCCGTACGCGCTTTGCGCCATCCCGGCATACAGATAAACTGGTCGGGACTTCGCGGTGACCGACATACAGATTTCTGGACGGGGCAATGCCACTGTTGTACCACAAACAAAAGGATTGCTTCTGGCGCTTAAGGTGCCATCGCAATGACAGGAGGCTGGAAAGGGAAATCTTGCCGGGAGTTCGACTCTCTCCCGGCGGGAGGGGTGTCTTGGTTTAGATGATCGGGCATTCTATTCAGAATGCCCGACGCCGAAAGCAAATAATACTTACAAAACGAATTACTTCTTATTGGCAGTTACCGCGGCCAACTTTATTTCAGCATAGGCTTGATCGAGAAGAGCTTTTGCTTTTGCCGCATGACCCTCCATGTCGAATTCGTTAGCCGCCTGAGCAGCGCTGACTTTATTTACCGCTTTTTCAATCAGCGTTTGCGCTGCTGCAAGATTGGGGTGCCGTTTGTGGCTCACTTTACCACCAAAAGCTGTAATACCAGCAAAAAGGAACACTGCAATGATGCAGGATAAGATCGTTTTCTTGCGAAGCAAGGACTTCATTTTCTGTCTCCTAAATGTTAGTGATTATACTCGTGCATGATGCCATGCACATTATTGAGAATATAATGCAAGAAGTTTCAATTTAAAAGATGCACCTGTAATTTTTCACAAGATTCATCTGGCGGCAGTGTCTCAATTTGAACATCTAAATAGGCGAGACGTTGTCATGCCAGCCCCGTGTCAAGCACGGGGTAAACTCCAGCTGGCATCCGGGTCAATGGCTGGATTCCGGCGTTCGCCGGAATGACAATTAGGATGAAACTGAGACACTACCCCTCTGGCTTCTCTCCTGTTCCGAGGGACCTGCCTGCCGGCAGGCATGGTTCTGCCCCTGAGGGGGAAGCCATTCGGGAACTCAACTCATTATTATCGGTGAGTGTATTTATTATAGCCTATTTGTAATGCCCTCAGTTCACGTACATCCACAGCCGCGTATTTTTCCTGAAGTCGCGGATGTAGAGAACTCCACCTCTCTCCAGAGCCGATTCGATCCTGTCGATGTCATCGCCGGTATCCTTTGAGCCGATCATGGAAAGCAAGAAAGGAAGGGCTTCTATCGATTCGATCCTGATCTTTTCGGTCTTTGTTGTACCGTCGCTGTCAGTGCTTTCGACAATTAAATAGTTGTGTCGTTCACTCTCTTCCTTCATCTTCTCGCCGAACTTGCCGCCATATATTATCGTCTCACCGATGCTGTCCTTAATCCGTATTTCCAAACCTTCGTTATAGACGGCAAGGAGAGTATCGTACGATAACCTCGTGTTGTCGAGGTCAAAGCTTGATCCGGGTCGTGCAAGAAGTTTGACGAGCCCTATAGAAATGCCGAGCCTCTGCATCGCTCTCCCGTCATCGGATTTTTCTACCCAGATGCAATTCGTTTGAGCGCAGGCTCCAGCGAGGAACGCCAGAAGAATGCTTAACGCTAATACAGATTTTTTCATGACCAACCTCCTTCTTTCTGAGAACAGACAGTTTCTAATACGCCGGAAAACTAAAGGAAGTTTCATTCGACTCATCAAGCAACCTTCCGAAAGCAACGGTATCTCGACTGTGAAACCTTCGCAGGGTTGCTTCAGTTGCGAAGGATTGCTTCTGGTGCTTAAGGCGCCATCGCAACGACGAGAAACTGTAAAGGGAGAACTTGTCGTGAGTTCCTCGAAGGGGTTCGTTCGGACAACTCCCTCAAAGCTGAGCGAATCTTGCGAAGATCGTCAGACTCCGCCGAGTCCGTCGGACTCGGCGAGTTTCAAAGCCACCCACACTTACCTCCGGTGGAGTTGAACCTGTATCTATGTCAGGATTTAATCCGCAGATACGTCGGACACAAAGCGAGCCATCTTCATCTTGCCGGTCTTGCCATCCTTTAACGTTATCTTGGCATTCGAGTAGTAACCGACTTCTATCTCTTCAGTTGAAACAATTGAATTTGGAATTTTGCCGGATGCCATTACTCCGGCGATGCCCAAAGACCAGAAGTGATGGTCTCGATATGTCGGATTATAATTTACCGCGGTGTTTCCTATCAGGTATGCGTTATAACGAATTCGCGTCTTCAGGACTCCCCGGCTTGCAGAAAGTTCTGCGAGGATGCTCTCACCAGGTCCGAGTTCAACGACCATCCCCGCGGTGGAACCCACCGTGATCGATTGAGATTCCACCCCTCCTTCTCCCCAGGTGTGACTGTACTCAATTGCGGTCTCACCGCCGATCTCGGCAGTCGCGAAAAATTTGGCTTTGTAAGTTAATTTCTGACCCACCTTAAACATGTTCGAATGACTCCAATTCGACGACGTGGTGTTATTCACTTGTTCCGTGATGTTGACATTGAACGTGGCCTTCTTCGTAGGATGTTTATTCTCAAACTCCTGGGTCTTGATGATCGTCGGCTTGGACGTTATCCCAAGAACCTCCGCACTCTGGACGACGAAGACCACTTGAACCTCCGGCCAATTATATGTCTTGTACAGATCGTCCCACGGGGTAGGGCTTCGAAGGTATGCGTCATTCGGAGACTTTCCGAAATGAGCATTAACGGCTTCCTTAAGCGCTCTATCTCCTAGCTTGAAGCTTTTTATTTCGTCATCTGTAATTACGTGCTGGAACGATCCTGAGGCACTGATGCTCGATGAGTTTTTGTCAGGGCCTGCAATTATGTTTACCTCGATTCCCATGTTGTCTCTCCTTTCAATGGAAATGAATTGGTTTTATTTTAGCGCGTTAATGTTTCCGTTATTCCTTTTAGTTCTGCCGCATCTGTCGATTAGCATAAAGCGATGCTTATTCGTTCAACCGTTTTGAATTGTAAGTGGACACTGACTGACTCATGAATGAAGATTTGTTTCGCGAGTAAAATAACCCGGGGTTCCTTTTTGTGCTGCATTCATCGTTAAAATTACAAAGTTATTGTGTAGATAGTTCCCACAGAGAATTCATTCCCGCCGGGACATTTATTCAAACAAGGTTCGGGCCCTAAAGCTGCGAAGGCACTCCTGAGCGGGAAGAACCCTGCCTCCTTCATTAACCCGTCATCGCGAGGAGTAAAACGACGAAGTGCCGCTTGACGGCATCCCGACATACAGATTTTTGGACGTGACAATCCCAATGTTGTACTACAAACAAAAGGATTGCTTCTGGCGCTTAAGGCGCCATCGAAATGATGGGGGTCGGAAAGGGAAAGCTTGTCGGGAGTTTACTGAAGGGATTCATTAGGACAACTGCCCCGTAACTAGTGCGGATGGGCGCTCTCAATGGGAAAGGGGTTCTGTAGAACGATGGAGCCGGTCTCCAGCAGGGACTTCAGGTTGGAGATGACCATCGGCCAGGCGACGGACACCGCCGCGATGAACTTCGAGGGTTCGCGTGCGATGGTGTGGGTGACGGAGAATTTGACCGCCGATCCACTTTGTTCCAGTTCCATCATACAGTAAGACTCGCCTTCGGCTTTGAGCTCAGGCTTGTCCTGATGCTGCCACCGGATCACTAACCGGCGTGGCGGCTCGGCCTCGACGATCTCGCCGGCATCTGTGCTGCGGCCATCGGGGTACGCCAGCTTCCACGATGACCCCTCCGTCCACCGGCTCTCGCAGCGAACGCCGAACCAGTATTGCTTCATGAGCTCCACGTTCGTTAGTGCCGACCACAGCTTCTCCTGTGTGGTGCGGATATAGGTCACGTAGGCAAAGTCCGATTTAGCAATTGGAAGCCTCCAGTTGTCGTCGGTGATAAAGTTGAATAGCCAATCCTTAATAACCATATTCCAGCCCTGCCCACACCTTGCATAGCACTCTTTTTCGGGAACTAGCCCTTCGTGAGTAAAATGAAGAAAGGTTTTATCTCCTTTAGTGGTTATCTCAAAAACCATCTTTGTGTTTGTCCATTCACGCTTATCTTTTTCAATCCAATTCAGTTTGCTTTCGGTAACAAGCCATACGACTTTTTTGCCGGGAATAATTTCAATCAATTTCTGTTTTGAATAATGGCGGCCGGGATGGTGAATGACAAACTCATCGTTCAAGTTTGTGCTGCTTCCTTCAAAATCTTTGCTCCACCATTTTGAAACATCACTGATGCGATTGAAAACGTCTTTCGGAGACTTGGCAACCTCTATCGTCGCAGTGTAACTTTTGTTTTCCATTTTGCTTGCCTCATTTGTGCTGATTCTTGCAGAGATACTGCTTTGAAAATCCTAATTTCCCTTTTTCTTGAATGCCTCTTTCGTCTTTGCCACGTTCGAATCTCCTCCGATCCCCTCATAAAAGGAGAGATCCTCGTCGATTCCGACTAACCGGAGACACTGCCCTCCAGGTGCCTGGAAATAAAGATGAGGGTCTGGTCGTTCAAGTTTCACTACAAGACCGGACTCCAGGATTTTTTGATTCATTTCTTCCACGTTGTTGGACTTAATTTCCAGCCAGATCGATCGTGCAGTTCGTAAGAACTCACTCTCATCGGGTACATCCGCATAGCGAAACACGATATAAAAGTTTTCTCCCAAACGAAGGAAGTCCCTTTCGTCCTCCGCTTTTGTGATTTTACCACCGAGGACATCGCAATAGAATTTACGAATGCTGTCCCGATCCTTCCGAGGAACCAAAACCGATGAATGGTTTCCAAGAATTACCTTTGTCATGATTTTACTCCGACCTTGTTTATTGTTCTAATTGTCTTTCTTTGATTATTTGTCCGAATAAAAATAGATTTTAATTCGATTTGCTTATTGTAGAAATACGGAATGTTGTTGAAGTAATCCTTTTCCTCCGGAGTAATATATACCCCATTGCACATCTGTCATTCCCGAATGCTTCTATGCCGCTCAATCATTCTGTGCAGGTATGCGGCATGCCGCAAGGCGCCATCGGGAATCCACATTGCAGCGGACTGGATTCCCGTCACCGCGAAGCGGGATCCCGACATATAAATAATTCTGACGGGACTTGGAGCACGCGGGAATGACATTCGATGTGTTTGGTCGGTCCCCGCAGGGAAAACTGGTTGCTACCATATTTATAGACATGTTGGTACGGAGGAATAAACGAGAAAGACAACAATAGAGTTTCCAGGTAGCGACTCACTTTGAACATTCGGACAAACGAGCCTTGTCATGCCAGCCCCGTGTCAAGCACGGGGTAAACTCCAGCTGGCATCCAGAGCGCTGGATTCCGGCTTTCGCCGGAATGACATTTTTATAGAATCGAAAATGAGTCACTACCGAAAATGACCATGACTTGACTTATCGCTGCCTCGTCCTGGAAGTGGTTCGACCGAGGCAATAATGTGATGCACGTCTCTTGTATTATCGTATAGTAAAGTGGTAGATTTTCTCCGACAAAAATTCGCAGGAATTCAGGAGGAATGGAAATGCTCACAAGGCTGTCGATCATTTCATTATTGGTTTGTTATTCCACCCTTTGTGCACAGACTTTCAAGATCACCGGTATCGTTCGCGACGCGTCCACAATGGAGCCGTTGGTATTTG
The DNA here is from genome assembly GCA_035515795.1 of Candidatus Acidiferrales bacterium. Classification (NCBI taxonomy): domain Bacteria; kingdom Pseudomonadati; phylum Acidobacteriota; class Terriglobia; order Candidatus Acidiferrales; species Candidatus Acidiferrales bacterium. The sequence continues at coordinate 123,014 of DATJAY010000002.1, forward strand.
CGAGTGCGTTCGTCGTTGGAACCCAGCAGGGAGCCGTAACTGACGACCGGGGCAACTTCTCGATCGACATACCATCTGGCGACTATCAGCTCCAATTCAGCTACGTCGGATATAAAACTTCCATCGTGCCGGTCTCTGTGCACAGGGATACTCATTTCGATATTGCCCTGAAATCCATCGACATCCTCCTGCAGGACATGACCGTCTATTCAAGCCAGGAAGCCAACGGCGGGACCCAACAAGAGGTCAGCGCTCTTTCACTGCAAAGCCAGACCATCTCCAGTATAACAAGCATGACGGCGGACGTCCTCCGCAGCGTTCAAATGCTCCCGGGTGTCTCGAACGACAACGAGCTGAGCGCAAAGTTTAACGTCCATGGCGGCGACTTCAACGAGAACCTCGTCCTGGTTGATGGCATGCAGGTCTATGAGCCATACCACATCAAGGAGGCGTCGAACGCGAGCATCGGGATATTTGACGCCGATATGATCAAGAGGATGGACTTGATGACCGGCGGCTTCACCGCGCGGTACGGAGACAAGATGAGCTCCGTGCTCAGCATCGATTACCGCGAAGGAAGCAGAGACAGGGTGCAGGGTTCGGCAAGTCTCGGCATGACCGACGCCGATGCCCTGATAGAAGGTCCAATCGGAAGCAACGGTTCTTTCATCTTCGGCGCCAGGGAAAGCTACACTCAGCTTGTGATGAGAATGCTCAATATCTCGCCGGGGTTGCATATCTCATTTTACGATGCGCAGGGTGTACTGGCGTACCAGCTTGCACCGCAGCATAAGCTGTCGCTCTTGTTCATCCGGGCCGGCGACCTTTTCAGGCAGGATCCTGACGTCGACTTTGGCAACTCGTACACCTACCCGTTCTATACGTCAAACCACGCTTACACGGGTTCGCTGACTCAGGTGTGGAATGACACGAGTGAGCAGCATGCCGACTACTACAGCAGCATGATTGCGCTTCAAAGCACAGACGTGATATCATCAGAGGCAGTATTGAAATCGGAGATCTCTTATTACGACCAGCTCGAATCGGAGGAGGCAGTGAATCAGAACAGGTATTCATTTTTGTTCCACTCTGACAGTCTCCAGAACGACATCTTCTACAGAGATACAGTTAATCGTGGATATGACAATGACCTTAGGATCAAGACGTTAGAGTTCAGCTCGTCTTACGACATGCAGATGCTTCCTATCTACGGCATAAAGGCGGGAGCGAGCTATCAGCGGATCTTTTATTACCAGGATCAAGTAAATGAGCAAACCATCGCGGAGTTTACCAACAACGGCAACCAGTACCCGGACACATCATACACGGTCCGCGGCGAAAATAGTATCTCTAACGAATTCGGCAGCATAGACGCGCAGTCATTTAAAGTTGCCGGATATCTTGAGAACATATTCCAGATCGGGGAACAGACGATCCTCAATGTCGGAGGCAGGGTTGACTATTTCGATATCGATAAGGACCTGACATGGAGTCCGCGAATAAATCTCGCGTACAAGATGACTACCGACCTTACGCTTCGTGGGGCGTGGGGATACTACTATCAATCGCCGGTTTACGAGCAACTCGAGTACTCGACTCCGTCGGATACCAATACAAAGTCGCAGCTCGCGATCCATTACGTGATCGGTGGAGACTACAGGATCATCTCCGACGAGGAAGACCGTGATTTCCTGACCCTGAAGGTACAATTATATCATAAGACATACAGCGATCTTATTTCATCAACTGTCTCACCCTCAGGGAGAGTGTATTATTCGAGGAAGAACGATGCGATGGGCAGAGCATCCGGCGCGGATTTATTTTTGATGTACTCGATCCCGGGATTCTCCGGATGGATAAGCTACAGTTACCTCAAAGCGGATCAGAAGCTGACACTGAACGATACGTTGGGTTATTACTTCCCGAGAAACACCGATCAGCGCCACACGCTCGCCATAGTTGCCGACATCGATCTTGGAAAGGCATGGAGCATGAACGTCAGGGCTGTTTACGGCAGCGGGTATCCGTATACTCCGATGATCGCCGTTTACAACCAAACATATGATACGTGGACGTGGGAATTAGGAAATCCAAACTCGGCTTACTTGCCGGCTTATAAACGGATCGATGCCAGAGTAACCAAAGACTTTACACTCTTCGATTGTGCCTCTTCGGTATTTCTCGATGTGAGCAATCTTTTTGACTTCACAAATGTCCAATCGTATGATTACGGATTTGACAATAACGGATATCCGCAGATCCGCGCGGAGAAATTGTTTCCCACGCTGCCGTCGCTGGGATTCTCCGTGAAGTTCTGAGCAAGCGATCGTGCGAAGGCTGCAAAGCTGGAGCAGAGCTACCTTCGCAAGGTAACCGTCAATTGGCGCCTTGCGCCATCCCGCAAGGCGGTGACTTGACGCCAATTTTTCTCAGGCCGTCGCACCCTTGCAACCATGAAACTTTCAATCTCACTCGCTAAATTACTCCCGCAAACATTTCAGGCGGACTGCAATATGATTAAGAATCTTGTCACGTTTTTCTACCGTCCATACGATTTCCTGAAGGACAGGCGCGTCAAGGCGTTGTTATCCTTCGGCACTACGGCGTTTGCGGGTGTCTTTCTATGGTTCTTCGGTCCCTTCGGTCTGATACTCTATCCAGCCGCCGTCCAATCGGAGCTGATATTATATTATTGCACCTTCGGACTTATTATTTCTGTCGCAAATTTTTACCTTCTCCAGAACATTCTGATAAAAAACCATGTCGTCGGCACGACCATCCTGTGGCTGGTCTGGAATATGCTGGTCATCGGCTTGAGCAATTTCTTCGTGTTCGAAATAGTGGTCGGCAAGGGAGTATTTCACTGGAGAGGTCTGCACATCATGGAGTTACAGACGCTTCTCGTCGGCTCGCTCCCGGTCCTGTTCACGGTAGTGCTTTACAATTCATATTATCTGAAGAAGAGGATCAGGATCATCAATCAAATCAATTCCGACCTGTCGAGATTCAAAAGTGAAGGAGCATACGTAAATGGCGCGCTCACTTTATCCTCCTCGAGTCTTAGCGAGGTCATTACCGTGGACTCGCAGTCGTTATTGTACCTCGCTTCTGCGGACAACTATGTCGAAGTCTATCGTATTGAGAACGGACAGATGAGACACTCTCTTTTGAGAAACACTCTCTCCGAAGCGGAGAAACAGCTGGTCAGGCAATCACCGGCCGTCAGAAGGTGCCACAACAGCTACATCGTAAATCTCAACAGGGTAAAGACTGTCTCGGGGAATGAAGCCGGATACAAAATCATGCTGGAGGGTGTAGACTCCATGATACCGGTTTCCCGGAAGTATAAAGACAATGTCTTCGCCTATCTGAGGCGTTGAGAGTCTTGTAAACCGTCCCAACTTCTTTTCAGTTATCCCCTATAACTTGCGCTCGCCAGCACAGCGATACTAATTTATTGGAAAAAAGGAAGTTGTGCCATGAAGTCAATTAAGATCTTTTTCCTTCTTGTTCTTTGCAGCAGCGCAGTTGTCACCGCGCAGAATGCGTCGCCGAAAAGATATGCGATCACCGATATTTCTATCGTAGACGTGGAGCAGAAGTGCATTCAAAGAAACAAAACGATATTCGTCGAAGATGGGCTGATCCGGAAGATCGTCTCAGCCGACAGCGGGATGCCCCTCTCAGACTATGAAGTGGTTGCCGGCCGCGGCTTGTTCGTCATTCCGGGCCTGATCGATTCGCACGTGCATTACATCGACCCTGCCGGGTTCGGGCCGATGCTGATCTCGCAGGGAGTTGTCTTCATGAGAGAGATGGGAAACAATACTGATGCTGCCGTCAAGGAGCGCAACTCGCTTAACGCGGGGAAAAAGTTCGGACCGGAAATGATCACCACCGGCGATTATCTCGACGGCGATCCGCCATTCATCCCGCAAATAACACTCGCGTGCAGTTCGCCGGACGAAGGAAGAGCCAATGTCGACAAGCAAGTCAAAGCAGGCGTTGATGAAATCAAGACGTATAGTGGACTCAAAAAAGATGTTTTCCTTGCGATCATCGATGAATGCAGGAAGGAGGGTATCAAAGCGGTCGGACATGTGCCGGAGACTGTGTATATCGAAGATGCCGCGAGAGCCGGGTTGAGCAGCAGCGAACACCTTTTCGGATTTGGAAATGTGATAGCAAAAGCGTTGGGACAGCCTTTCAGTCTTAAGTCCGGCGGTATGGGAGCCGACCAGGTTTACTTCCTGAGCTATCCTAAAGTCGACAGTGAAAAATTGCAGGCGGAACTAAGGAAGATCGGGAGTTACGGGATGGCCGTTTGTCCGACGCTGGTCGAGATGAAAAGCGGGGCAAGTCTGAAAAAGATATTCGCAGGCGACTATCCGAACCTTGATTATGTTTCTCCTTTTGTAAAAGGTTTTTGGAAAAACTTGTGGGGAGCGCAGGTGAATAATACAGAAATCGCCGGTCAGCTTTTTCCATACTATAAAAGTTTCCTGAAAGATTTGTACGATGCGCATTTCACGCTCCTCGTAGGAACCGATCTGCTATTTCCCGGCGTCGTCCCCGGCTTTTCCGTTCATGAAGAGATGGAAATATGGCAGGAAGCCGGGATACCGCAGATAGATATACTGCGAAGCGCTACAATTGTCCCCGCAAGGTTTTGCGGTGTCGATAAACGTCTTGGGAGCATCGAAGAGGGGAAAGAGGCATCGTTCGTGTTACTGCGCGCCAACCCGCTTGACGACATCCGAAACACGTCGAAGATCGATGGAGTTTTCTTTCGAGGACAATTCTTAGATCGTGGACGATTGGATACACTCATGGTCAAGGTGAAGGAAGCCGCCGCGTCGGGCCATTAAAGCCGGCCACCTTGCGAAGGTGTCTGAGCGAGGGGATAGTTACCTTCGCAAGGTTTCAATACAACCTATAGCCTATTTCTTACTGATTGGTATGCTGGGCTAAGTAAGAAGTAATCTGCGCTCCGGCGTCGTAATCATAGGCAACAAGCTCTCCGCCGGCCTCTTTGAAATATCGAGTCCAGAAATTCTTGATGTTATCTACCTGGACATTACTCTTGCCGGTTCTTCCATTTACGTATATGACGCATCCGTGCAGATCCGGGATCCTGTTTTCGGCTCGTAGTTTCCCGATGACGGAATCTGCCTGCGCATCGGTGCATCCCTGGTCACCGGCAAATGATGTCTCGCTCGATTCCTGGATCATGTCGGAAAATAGGATGATGACATTTGTGGAAACGATCTTCTTCTTTCCGGTGATGAACCTTTCGACGCCGCCCCAGAATGTCTCGGCCTCGTTGTGCTCCTGAAGTACCGCGGCCTGTTCAATTGCGGAAAAGATATCAGAGTAGTAGGTATATTTCTCACGAATAGTTTTTTGTCGAAGAAGTTCAGATGCGACTTCTTTTCCGGTCTGATCCGCAAATTGCCTCAACCTCATGTCCAGGCTGTCTTTCGCATGCGCATAGCCGTCGGTGCTGAACGAAAATTTCTTTTCTGCCAGGTCTTCGTAAACCAGTTTGACAGCTACGGTTTTTGCACCCTCATCGATAGGAAGAACAACCAACCTGTCTTTCTCTCTCAGCCGCTTCAAGATATCGGAGCTGATGATCTCTATATACCGGTGTAGTGTCTGCTCCGACAGACTTCCCGAGTAATCGATGAGACAAATGCAGTTCATCCTTTGACGGGTTCCCGTATTGCATCCTCCCGCCGCGAGCAAGACAACGATCGAAAGGATTAGACCAATTCTCTTGTTCATTGGATTGACTCCTTTCTCTACGCGCTTGCGGTTTTAGCCGGCAATTCCAGCTGCCCCAGTATGGCACCGTACCGCCGATCGGCCTCACTCTTAAAATTATTGAACTCATCATAAAATTGGCCGGCGACGTTCTCGCTCATTCCTCTCCGCAGGTTATAATATTCTTTGTAAGACCGGAAATCGTTGAACCGATTCCACGCCTCGTTGAGTCTGACATTATAATAGTCTTCAAGCCGCTGCATGACAATTTTAATCTGTCGATCGACGGTGTCCCATGTGCGTTTGGCAACATTGTGTTTGCGAGTGTACTTATACGAATCGTAGACGTGGAGGAAGTCCCAGCTGAGACCCCCGGCGATGAGCGGCAACACCATGGAGAGAATGATAAAACCGAAATACAGGAGACCTCCCGTATGGCCGCCTTCGATGTCACGGGCGCGGGTTTCGGATACTCCTGCAATAGCAATCTCAACACCCACGAAAAGCACCGTCCAGAGAACAACCATCAATATCGAACGCGGCTTCGATTCCGGATCGCTGTGCTTTCGAACGGGCATGATAGCCTCCATGAACCGCTCGGCCGAGGCGATCGCTCCCAATGTCAATACAATTCCGATCAACCATCTTAGGAGTGAAAGTCCTAAGTCTTCACCGCTGATAAAGACGAGTGTGGAAAAATAATTCAGGAGTCCTTCGGTTATTAAGATACCCATCACCAGGAAGGTACTGATTCTGATTTTTCTGCGGGCACTGAAGAACTCGTTATCCGATAAGAGATCGGCAGCGTCGACTTTATCGAGATAAGACTTCGTGGCGTCGAGATCCCGCTGCATCTCCTGAATCCTTTGCCGCATTGAAGTGGATTTCTTCTTGACGTTGTCGATGAGTGCGCTCAGACACCGTTCTGCGAACCTCTTGAGACCGTTGGGGTTTTTGAGGTCGGTTGAGTAAGCGCTGCGATAGTGTATGCCCTTGAACATGACGTTCTCCTTCTGACAGTTTAGAAAGTATACTTCGCAGTGATAAGAAAGTCAAGCGTCTACCTTGCGAAGGTTCCTGGAGCCGAGGCGGAGTTACCTTCGCAAGCTAGCAAAGCTCCACCACATCGACGCGTGTAGGCGCCCGATCTTCTCAGGACTTTTGCATAAGTGAATATTAGAGAACGGCTTTAGCGGGGCGCTTCCCGCTGAGATAGTCGAACACGATCCACGACGATCCGGCCATTGCAAGATTCGAAGAGTTTTCCACCCAATTACCCAATTCATGCGGATGGATAATGCATGCCGGCACCCATATCAACACGCCGAATAGGATGAGCATCGCTGTGAGCAGCCCCGTCGCCAAAAGAGCCGAGCGCCCCGAAAGTATAGCGAAAGCTGCGAGAGCAAATAATATCGTGGTAGCTACCGCCCAGAACATTTGACCGGGAGGAATCCACTTCGGAACCAGGCTTGCGGTATAGGTGAGGTAAAAAAGCTGATAAAGCGCAAATGAAATGACGGCTATCCCGAAGCTTACGTACGCGGCACTTTCTATCTTTTCCTTTCTTTCCGGATGACTTTGGATGGTGGATGCAAAAACAAAAACGCCGCCAATGACGATGGAAAATTGCTCGAAGAAATTTCCGTAGGGATCGAAGAGCAGGGGTGTCTTGATCATTTGCGGTATCCAGTAAAGTGAAAATACCGAAAAGCCAGCCGCAAGTATCAGGGCTCCGAGCCTCACCGTTTTCTGCCATTGAATCGCAATGCCCCCGATGAGTTCGACGATGCCAAAGATGTATACCAGAATTTCGGGATTTGAAATATTTCCGAGCTCGTCAATCTGATGCCAGACCAGAGTTATTATACCGAAAGCCATGGCAGCGAGACCAAACACGTAACGGCCTAGGCGAAGTTGCATGATGCTATCCTAACAACCATGACATTTCGCTGAGTTCCTGGTAACCTTGCGAAGATTAGAAAGCTGAGGGATCGTTTTTAAATCCCAAACGTCAGCCCGCATGTAAATCCAAAATCGCTCGGAAGCATCTTGGAGCCGAGCAACGCGCATTCGTATAATCCTGCTTCGAGGTACGCTCTCTTGTTGAACGAGATGCCAAGCGTCTCGCGCACAATTGGACCAAAGAAAAATGAACTTTCCTGGTGATCAGGGTATTTAATAGTCTCGCTGCCGAATACAAGTGTTCCTTGCAATCCTAAATAGGGTGAGTTAGTACTCTCACTGAAGAATTGACGCAGGGTGAAATTACCGCCATATACGACAAATGATCCTTTGATAGCCGCGGATTTGTTCGTGACACTCAGAATATTCAGATTCAGACCGAACCCTGTCATAGTATTACTGCTATCTTTTTGTGTCATGATATCGCCGTATATGCGTATTTCACTTGTTATTTTTCCGCCCACCGAGTAGCCGACTCCGAAGTCGTCGTAGAATTTTGCTTGCGGCGCCAGCGCGACCGCTTCAATGGTTCCGGAAGGCGTGCTCCCGGGGACCGAAGCAAACAACCGCGGAGTTGTATCGGATTTAGCGGGCGACAATTTGAGATCCAGCTTCCGAAGGGTCGCTGCAAATTGGCGGCCGCAATCGACGACGCTTTTATATATCATTGGTTCGAGCAAAGGAGTTGCGTGCGAGAAAGTCTCCTCGACTTCATTTGCGCGTGTGACAATGTAGAGCATCGAATCCGACGAAACGGGGATGCCGAAATTCATTTTGACATCCACTTTTGCAGATTCAGTGAAGATCGATTGAGGTGCACCTACGTCGAATGAATCGATGTAAACCACCGCTGACACATTGCTGTCGGGAGGCGATGGAACGAGATCTGAATCAAGAACGCCGAGCACGAATTTGGTTAACGGCACTGAAAGCCTATACGGCACCTCTTTCTCGAATAGTCCTACCCTTCCGGTCCCGATCGTCGTAGAATCAACATTCCTTCTGTCGACAACCTTGACGATCTTCACGTGAGAGTCGGCGATGCGTTGTGTGGTTATGAGCTCCGTAGAATAGTCGGGTTTCATCACGATTTCGCTTCCTCCGCATCCGGCGAAGACAAACGAGACGAGCATGAAAGCCCCTGTGATGGATAGATTTAGCTTGGTCATTGCATTCCCGCTTTTTGTTAAACTGACATCCCAAAAATTTAACATAGCATGTGGTTGATTCAAAGGAAGATTCTCAGATGCCCTTCCTTCTATGAAACTCTCCTTTGTAACTCCCTCGCTCGTTTCCCGTATGAATATACGTCGTCAAAAAGGATGGAGAAAATGAAAAGAATCTATTTACTCTTCTTGATTTTTTCGGTGCTCCTTGTACAGCAAGGAAAAGCCCAGACAGCTTCACTCGGAAAATCTAAATCAAGCGAACCGTGCCGTATGGCTTCCGTATCTCAGAAGGGGAAGATCATACCTGAAAAGCCTGTAACGGATCAAAAGTCGAATGCGCCGGTGAAATCCGAATCGGGCTCTCAGCTCGACTCTCTCACGGAGCAGATGACTGAGGCTGCTATCAAGGAGCTGTCGAGACAGGGAAGGATTTCTTTGGAAGCGGCGACCCGTAAGTTTATCGAGGATAACCTCGTTCAGGATCGCGACATTACGGACACGTTGAGTGCCGAGAAGCACAATACAGCTACGTTTTAGGATAGCGACATATTTAGGTCAAGCCGCTCTCGATGATAACTCTGACCGGCAATCATGACCCTGGCTTGACTTAATGGATTTGATTGAGACAGCACGAATTAGAGCGTCTAAATAAAGACCTTTACCTGCGCGGCACCATTTGAACGCGCCCGGCAACATCCTCCTGCGTAAAGGGCTTTTGAAAAGAATCCGATTTGTTTTGAAAAACTACTCGCGGAGCCAGCATAACCGGAGTGCAATCCGGTGAGAATCTGCCAAGCATCTCCAAAATAATTGCTGATCTTAGAATGGATTCCAGCCATTTTTCTACTTGCTGGAAATGGTTTGAGATGTAGCAACGAATCTATGATTGAATCCGCTTCAGCTTGTTCCGATCTCTGTGTTCGAAGGGCTCTTTCTGGTCTTTAATTCGGATACTCGTTATCTCATCGTAGCTGAAACTGTCACGGTCGTGGAGAACCATTTCGAGCTCGAAACCAATAGTCTTGAATTCTTCATCTAGAAAAGGATTAGAACAAATCCCGAAACAAGACGAGCCTTGCTTGGCGGTTAGTTTAAAATGCTTCGCATCGGGCTCCACCGTTCCGCCGGCAATCACCGAAACGCCTCGCGGGATCAGGATGCATTTCATTACTTCCTTTGATCGCGCATCCCAGAGCCAATATCCCATCTCATCGTGGAACGGATCGGATTCACCGATCCGCCATGCCTGGGTGTGGTATCTAAGACCATCGAGATTCTGTTCGTGGTTCTGCGTTAGCCCAATCGGCTCTATGACCATTCGCTCACGGTATTTATTCTGTTCGGTCCCGCGGTCATCAGAGGGGGCGGTGTCGTCTCCACTCGTTCCTTCCCACGTACCCGCCAGTGAGGCCAACGGCCCGAGGCCTTTAAATGTTTTTTCATCCATCATGTTCTCCATCTTGGTCAGTGTTATCTCCAGCCGAACGCGGAAATTGAAGTGGAGGCCAAATAACTGTTTCCCACGCAAGCAGGCTGCATAAGAACATAATTCTTTTTGTTTGTGATTTCCATACCGGACTGGTCGAAGGAAACTTCATCAGAGATTCGGAAGGTGAGCGAAGCGATTTTTCTTACATCAAATCTCCACCTCATAGACTTCATTCAGTTTGTTTAACTCAAGTGCCATGTCTCCGTCCTTCGTTACGCTGAAGGCGGGGACAAACTTTGCTCCCCAGAGGATCTCGTCGAACCGATAAGAGTACCGCGAATGGACAAACTGACCAAATGTATCGTCGAATGCCTTTATCAATATCAGGATCTCGGCCTGCGAATCGGAGAGATCGCTGAGCGTCTTTCCGAACAGCGGGCTCTGCTCGTCAATCGGGTGAACAACCGTCCAAGTCAGCGGAAGAAAATATACCGATGGTCGTTCCAGGTTTAGTACGTGGTACTTGCGCTTGTGGTTATCACCCGTCCCGGATACTGTCATGAGGAGCATCTTGGCTTCTATTTCCATCAGCGTGTTCGTCCGGCGATTGGCTATGCGGAACTGAAGGCTTGTCTTTCCACGGTACGGCGCGATGACCGCGCGGTCGCTGTACACTATTTTTGCCGACGGCCGCGAAAACCTCCCGTAGAGTAGCCCCGTAGCAAGTGCCAGCCCCATTAGTCCCGTCAAAGCCTCGAAGGAAGCAATTACATTTGTCCAGAAGTTGTTCGGTGCAATTGTCCCGTATCCAACAGTAGTGAATGTATGGACGCTAAGAAAGAATGTGCTGAGGAACGCCGACATCGGTGTTCTTGCATCGCCGCCCACTATGTTCTTGATTCCTGCCAGAAGGTAGAGGCAGGCAAAGAGCGAGTTGATGAGTATGTACCCCAATAGAATCATGAGGAAGAACTGGGGCCAGGATAGATTTATGAGGAACCGGTAGAAGTGAAAATTATTCAGACCGGCGCCCGACATTCGGACGTTGAACGAGCCGTCCTTTTCAATTGCACGATGCAGCTCTCCGGTATATTTTTCGGTCAAACCGGGATCGAAGGAAGTCTGGTCAAGACTCATGAGAAATACTCCTAAAAGTTTTTGAACAAGAGAAAGATATTCCCCTGGACCGGCGTCCACTGGGAGTTTTGGCAGCCGCGGGAATGGTTGCTACATTGTAAACAGAAAACAGTCGAGAGAAATTCTCACAGGCACGCCAAACGGGTCACTGTAATTCATCGGATTCGTTTTTTGTTCGCTAAGATCGTCCGTCTGCTTATATAATCCATCGGCGTTCTTGCTAATCACAGAGTATTTGACCTAAATTGATCCCGTCGCGGGTATGCATCCAGATCGTATAAATACAGCTGCTGCCTCCGACCTTTAGACAGGATGACAGAAATCATTCATAAATTGGAGGATGCAAAAATGAAAACTAAACTCTTGTTATTATCGATCATATTTGTGTTTGCCGCCGGTGTCATCACGCAAGCTCAAATCAAGAAGTACGATATTAAGTCGGGCATTATTACTTTCCAGACGGACATGAAAATGGGAAGCATGCAATTGACAACAAAGTCGATAGTGTATTTCGACGACTATGGTATGAAGGAATGCAAGGAAACGTACACTAACGATAAGTTGCGAACGTCTGTATTCAGCGACGGAAAAAATCTATATCTGCTCAACCACACTCAAAAGACGGTAACGAATCAGGGACCTGCTTATCGTGGAACAGAAGTGAGGATGGAGAAGACAGAGTTCGGTTCGCAAAAGGACTGGGACGCAGGCAGCATCAAGGAAGCCCCAGCGATGACTGTTGCAGGGAAAACTTGCGAGGTAATCGTGACCGACGATGGAAAAGGGAGCGTTGCAACGTATGGAGGATGGGACAGAATCCTTTTGTATCTTGATGTTCAAACGCAAAGTGTCAGAAGCACCCAGCACGCAATGAAGGTTGAAGAGAATGCAAAGGTCCCCCCGGAGAAGTTTACAGTGCCTGCGGGATATAAAGTCCAGTAACGGCTGCATCGTCGCAGAGTCCTTGCCTGCTGCTGGATTCCTAATGGAGCTCTACTGCGTGACGCAAGCTTAAGGCCGAAGAGGCGGGGCTTCAGCTCCTATTTTCTCTTGAAAGTGACTTCAAAATCTTCGCTCGTCGGCCGAAGGTCCGTAAATCGAGGGAACCGGTATATCGTTCAAACGCATAAAGACAGTCAACTGACCGCGATGATGGACAAGATGGTTGATCGTGGACCCGATGCTGTCCCTCTTCGGAAGGCTCATCAGAACCTGTCCGCTGTTCTTGAGATAAAAGAGTTCCGATAGTTTTTCATCGGAGATATTTTGCAGAGCTCGCCTTGCCCCTTTCATGTTTTCATCAAAGTGGTTTACCAAGTCGGCAGTCTGCCCCGGCTCAAAATGTTTCCACGTTGCAAAATCAATTACGCCTGGATCGATTGTATGTTCTATCCATTTCGGCATTTCGGCGACCAGCAAGGACAGGTAACCCAGCGTCATCGATTTTTCGTGAGGCTTCCAGTCAAACAATTTTTCCGGAATTCTTTCGAGACACTTGCGGCTCGCAGGTGCTTCAGCCTCCAGTTCCTTGAGGAATGCTGCGCCTAAGATGTTTTCACGTTCCATGAATTCTCCTTCTAAACAGATTTAGAAAAAAACATATGTTCGTGAGATGATAACGTTATTTGGGAAGTTAAGGTTCTGGGAATTGACAACGAATTGATTTCAGGAAGATCTTGCCGGACCCAATGCAAATATAAAAATCAAACTATTTTTCTCAATGCGTGATGTGTGCCTTGCCATGATTCTCGGGATATGCTATTATTGATTGTGAACAATGAGTTGCCGGTATGCTAAAAATCATTGGACGAACAATTAAGCTCCCGACCTCAGCGTGGTATTGTTCGCTTACACTATCCATGATAGCAGTGAGCATGTCTTCACTTTTGTGCCCTGCGTTTGCTCTTGATCCACACAAATCTATCGACCAATACGGGCACAACGTCTGGCTCAGACAGAGCGGCTTGCCTGCGAACACCGTCACTGCCGCTTTGCAGACCCGCGACGGCCGGCTCTGGCTCGGAACGATGAACGGGCTGGTTCGCTTTGATGGTGTGGACTTCGATCCCGTAATCATGGATCCTTCGGATCCTAAGAATACAAAGCTCATCACCTGTCTTTGTCAAACTAAAGACGGAAGCCTATGGATAGGTACCATATTCAGCGGTCTGAGAAGGTTGAAAGACGACAGCGTTTCCAATTTCGGCTTGAATCAGGGCTTCTATGATACAGAGGTGTGGTCGATACTTGAAGACCATTCCGGGCATCTGCTGATCGGGACATCGATCGGTTTGTATTTGTACACCGGCTCTAAGTTCCGTGCCATTTTGGGAATGTCCAACTATGTGGCAAGCATTTGCGAGGATTCGATTGGCAGGATTTGGGTCGGTACACACAATGGGGTGCAGGTCTTTACCGAGAAATCGATTGAAGATGGATCGGACTTTGCTCCGGTAGAAAGCATTACTGCAAAAAACGGTTTGTCGAATGATGTCGTTACATATCTTCTGGCCGACCGACAGGGTGGTATCTGGATCGGAACATACAGCGGTCTCGCCTATTGGAAGAACGGGAAGATCTCCATTTACGATATGAACAATGGCTTGCCGGATTACCATATCAACTCTCTCTTTGAAGATAGAGACGGGAATATTTGGGTCGGAACTCGAAATGGACTCAGCCGTTTCCATGAAGGAAAGTGGGAGACATACGCGCAATCTGATGGACTATCCGACAACAATGTTATTGCATTTGCTGAAGATGACGAGGGAAGCCTCTGGGTCTGTACGTCAAAGGGTCTGAATCAATTTGAGAATGCCAATCTCACAACCTACACAACGAAGGAAGGTCTTGCAAACAACTATCTCTCAAGTGTCATCGGGACGCCGGACGGGAGTTTGTATTTCTTGAGTGACCAGGGTGCAAGTGTCACCAGGATGAGGAACGGCAGAGATACGGTTTACAATATACCAGTTGGGCCGGCTTTCGTTTCCCGCAACGGGAGTTTGTGGATCGGTCAGACCGGTGCGCTATACCGTATCCGAAACGGTGTACTGACAACGTATGATTCAGGTGCAGGACTCCCGAAAAAATGGATATCGGCCATTACCGAAGACGACAAGAGCTTGATTCTTTTCGTTGACCACACGCAGATTTTCAGATTTGTTGAAGGGAGGCTGGCGCCGTATGTGTTGGGGGACGGCAGGCAATATCCGCCTGCGGGATACGTGTCCTTTTTCTTCCGGCAGCCTGACGGTGTGCTGTGGGTCGGGTCCGCCGATTCGCTTGTGAAAATTCAAAACGGTAAAATCACGAGCTACAAGACCGCGGACGGTCTGGCCGGCAACTGGACAAGCTCCATATATGATGATGGACAGGGAAATCTCTGGATCAGTTCACCACAGGGCGGCCTTAGCCGGTACAGGGATGGCAAGTTCACTGCCTACAATACCAAAGTCGGCCTTTTCACTAATGCGATCTTCTGCGTCGTTGGGGACAGTAAGGGCGGATTGTGGTTGAGCAGTCCGAGGGGAATAGGATACCTGACTCTCAAGGAATTGAACGACTTCGCAGACGGCCGTGCTGCAAGCATACACACAAAGGTTTACGGTATCCTGGATGGTATGAAGACGGAAGAGTGTTTCGGCTTCTGGCAGCCGGCAGGTTGGAAGGGCCCTGACGGGCGTTTGTGGTTTGCGACAAGGATGGGTGCGGTGATCATTGATGTCAATGCCATAAAAGAAAACAAGACTCCTCCTCCTGTAATGATTGAGCGGGTGACGGCAAATGACAGTACTATTTCTCCAGGACATTTTGTCAGCCTCAGACCCGGCACGAAGAATCTTGAGTTTCAGTATACTGCTCTGAGTTTTCTTGTTCCGGACAGAGTATTATTCAAATACAAACTCGAAGGATACGATCGCGATTGGGTTGATGCCGGCACGAGACGCACGGCTTTTTATACGAACCTCCCGCCTGGCAGCTACACCTTCATGGTCATTGCGTGCAACAATGACGGAGTGTGGAACAATGCCGGTGCGGCTTTTACTTTTGAATTGCGGCCGGAATTCTATCAGACATCCTGGTTTTATATTCTTTTTGGAGTTTTTCTTGCAGGAGTTGTCTTCGGCGTATACCGGTACCGAGTGTGGCAGTTACTGCAGAGAGAGAGGGAGCTGAACGCCCGGATAACGGAAGCCATGGCGAACATTAAAGTGCTGGGCGGCCTGATCCCGATTTGTTCCAGATGCAAGAAGATTCGCAACGACAAAGGTTATTGGGAGCATCTGGAAAAATACATCCAGACACATTCTGAAGCGCAGTTCTCTCATGGCATTTGCCCGGATTGTGCGGCGGACCTGTACCCCGATATGCATTTGAAGCAGGATGACAAATAGGCGGTCCTAAGCGAGCGGCTTTACCGCAACCTCGATTATATTCTCGTCTTTTTGCATTTCGATCAGCATCTCATTTGACGGTGCACCATCAAGGAGCAGCGTGCAGCAGGCGGCTTTTGATGATTCGAAAATTATGTTTGTCATTTCCTCGATGTTGATCCCGCCATTGCGCAGCTTATCTAAAATTCCCGCGAGAACTCCGACGTGGTTGTAATGCCGGACCACGAGTGATTGTATCGCAGAGGATCGTGCCCTGATGTTGACCGTGTGGAGCGGCACGCCGGTTTCTTTGAATGACTTCACTATGTTTACGACTTCATCGGCAATGGCTTCAGATGATTGATCTGTCGATGCTCCGATGTGGGGGGTTCCTGCAACCATACCTGCAAATTCTTTGTCGGGAAATTCCCCCTCGCCGGCGGCGGGCTCGTTTTCGTAAACGTCGACACCAACACGAAGGCTTTTTGCTCTAATTGCCTCTTTCAACGCCTCTGTGTCGACAACCTCTCCTCTAGAGGTGTTTATGAGTATCGCGCCGTTCCTCATGCAATCGAGAAACGATTTGCTGATTAGATGGTGAGTCTCTTTCGAATACGCAACGTGAATGCTTATTGCGTCCGACCGCTGTGCGAGCGCCTGAAGGTCTTCAACGTAAGTAACGCCGATTTGTTCCGCAATTTCTTTCGTCAGACTTCTCGACCACGCAGCCACCTTCATTTCGAGACCCTGAGCACGTTTCGCGACAGCTTTCCCGATTGCTCCAAGCCCGATTATTCCGAGAGTGCGATGCTTCAGCCCACGGGCTTTGCCGTACTGTTTCTTCTTCCATAATCCGTTCCGCAAGTCGGAAGCTGCATTGGGTATTTGCCTGTCCGCCGAGATGAGGAGCCCGATTGCAAGCTCCGCTACCGCCTCAGTGTTTTTACCCGGGCAGTTTGAGACATAAATGCCTCGCGCGTTTGCGGCGGCGATGTCTATCGTGTTTACTCCGGCACCTGCACGAATTATAAGAGAGAGGTTTGGTGCCGACTCGATCGTTTTTGAGGTGACTTTTGTCGACCGAACGACAAGGATGTCAGAATCCCCGATGGCCTGAGGGAGATTATCGGTGGTTAGATCAGGATTCACCGAGACTTCCATCCCAAGCTTTTTCAGGTCAGACGTTGTCTTATCCGAAAGTTTATCCGCGATGAGGACTTTCATAAATGCTCCTTTCATGCCTGTCTGCCTCTGGCAGAGTTGATGAAGGCTGAATTTACTGAGTTGCCTTTTGGGCCGACTCATGACGAAGCTGGTGTTGTGCCAGCCTTTCGAGAATTTAGTCTGTGGTTAGATGAGAAGCAAAGCCCGGAGAGGCATCCAGCAGCAGAGGTTGTGAACAGGATACAACGAAATTATTGAGGGATGTAACCTGAATAATTCTTATGAGTCGTCTACTCGTATCTCAGCGATTCGACCGGGTTCACGCCTGCCGCGCGTCGTGCAGGGAAAACGCCCGCGAACAAACCTATCAGTGTCAGCACGATCACCGTAAACAACATGATTCCGATGGAGAGTATCGGCCTCCCCAGAAACTGCATCGGTCCGCTGTCCGATTTGATGAAACCTACTCCGTATACTATGCCCCACGATAACAGAAGACCTGAGGTCCCTCCAATCAATGAAAGGAACAATGCTTCAAAAACAAACTGTGCCAGGATGTATGCCTTCCTCGCACCGACTGCCATCTTGATTCCAATCTCCCTTGTCCGCTCTTTGACTACGACATACATGACGTTCGCGACTCCGACGCCTGCAATCATCAATGTGAAAAATCCGACAATCCCCATGAAAATGGTAACGCCCAGGCTTACCTTCTGGATAATCTCATCTATTATCATAGTATCGAAAATGCCGACTGCACGCTCATCGGTGGGGTCGAACCTGTATTTCTGCCCCAGCACTCTCCTGATCTCAGTTATCATCTGAGTTTCCATATTCGGGCTGGCCGGTTTCAACAAGATTGTGTTGACATGCTCGTACCCATATATCATTCTGAATGTTGAATATGGTATTATCGCGCGTCGCGAGTCGGGGCCGTTGTTCATGGAGGTCTGAAGCTTCTTCTCCATGATGCCGACTACTGTAAACGGCACGTTGTCAAGCAATACGGTTTTTCCAATCGGGTCTTCGCCCTTGAAGAGGTCATCGACAATCTCATTCCCGAGAAACAAGCTTCGCTTCTGGTATTTGATATCGTTTGCATCGATGAACCGCCCGCCCGCTTGTGGGTACATTGCGCGCATGACCTCGAAATCCGGGCCGGCTCCTTCGCATTCCGTCGTCAATCGTGTCTTGCCGTAGAACAGCTCCACGTTCTTCCTGTATTGCGGGCTGGACATGATAATGTTAGGCACGGTTGCCTTCAGAAGTTCTACATCGCTTTCTTCGAGACCAATGCCGCGTCCCTTTGGAAGACCCTGATACACTTTTCCCGTCTCGCCGCCGTATACGATTAAGACTCTGTTCCACGCGTTAACCATTCCTCTTCTCATCGCCGTCCCGAAGCCCTGTCCGAACGCAAGAAGTAGAACCACGGACATCGTTCCCCATGTAATCGCGATCAGAGTGAGTGCGGTCCGCAATCTGTGGCTGTTCATGTCGTTGAGAAATTCTTTGACGAGCTGGATGACCATTTTATGAACCCGGCTTGATATACTTTAGTCTCGAAGGCATTCGACGACATTAAGGTTTGCAGCGCGCTTCGCCGGCATCATCCCCGCGGAAAGTCCGACGATCGCAAGTATCGACATGGTGGTCAAGACAACCGGCAGGGAAATCTCCGGTGTTCCGATATAATCTTTCACCGGGATTAGCTGCATTACAGAAACGATTCCCCAGCCGATCAGGAATCCGATTCCGGCTCCGATTCCGACAATCATGAAAGTCTCCGAGAAGAATTGGAGTAGAATTGCCGACCTTCTTGCGCCGACGGCTCTCTTCACGCCGATCTCTTTGACACGCTCTCGCACAACTATGAACATTATGTTTGCGACGCCAAGTCCCGCCACACCCAGAGTAAAACTTCCGATGATTCCCATGAAGAGTGTGAATCCAACGGTGATGTACAGAAGTATTTTGTCCATGTCCGCAGTATTCCAGATGAAGATGGCATCCTTGTCTACAGGATCGAACCTGTATTTCTCTCCGAGCGCCCGGCGTACCTCCTGTTCGACTTCCTCGGTTTTCGACACCTCGTCAGCCTTGTACACCAGGTCTGTGATATAAGGAGTTACGAACATTGCGGTGTAGGTCGGCGCCGGAATGAAAATCCTGTCTTGATCCCGCATGTAATAGGATGAGTTTTGGTTCTTTTTCTTCATCACACCGATGACCGTGAACGGCGTCTGACCAACGTACACGATTTTCCCGATGGCGTCCTTATCGCCGAAAAGATAGTTCTTTACTTCATTTCCAAGGACAGCAACACGTTTCCTATCCGCCACATCAAGGGTATCGATGAACCTCCCTCCCTCCGCCGGTATGATGTTCCTCATATGTTCATAGATCGGATAAATTCCGGTTATGCCTGGATTGGTAATATTATTCCCATACCTCACGGGAGTACCCATACCAATATACTCAGGACAAATCGACTGGATGTCAGGGACCTTAGCGCGAATGATGGATGCAGCATCTTCGGTCAAATTTATTTGTCTTCCGATCCCGAATCCCTGGTAAGCTTTGGTCGTTTTGTTAGGAAACATTACCGAGATACTCTCACCCATGCCGTGCATGTTGATCATCGCTTGTGTTTTAAATCCTAGGCCGAACGAGATCAGGACGATGATTGTCACCGTTCCCCAGATGATTCCGAACATGGTGAGAAACGCCCGCATCTTTTGCGCGCGGAGGTCGACAAAAAATTCAGAAATGAAATTAACGAGCTGTGTCATTATCGAAGCTCATTCGATTTTTGTGACAGGTTTCTCAAGTACCTTGTCGCCCTCTTTGAGTCCCGATTGAACTTCGATATTAATTGCATCGCTCAGGCCCGTCTTTATGGCACGCTCCTCGGACTTGTTGTCCGCTGAAGCAAGCGTGACAAAGCTTGAGTCGTTTCTGAAGGTAACAACTCTCTCCGGAATGTAGAGCACGTTGGTTTTCTTCTGTATGATGATGTCGGCATTGGCAGAGTAACCGGCTCTCAGCGTTATCCTGCTCGTGGGAGTGATCGATATTTTGATGGGAAACACAGACGCGTTCTCTTTCTTCTCGGCTTCAAGCCAGATCTTTGAAAGCTTGCCTGAGATGGTGTCTCCGGGGAGAGCTCCGATCCTGATTTCAGCCGGCATTCCTTCGCGCAGCTTGCCGACATCGATTTCATCTACCGTTCCCTTAAAAACCAAATTCTTCATGTCGGCCATTTTCATGAGGACGGTGCCTTCCTGGTACGGCGTGAGTGGTGTTACCGGATCTCCGACCTCGACCGAACGTGTCAGCACATAGCCGTCGATGGGCGCATAGATGATAGATTCAATCTTCGTGTTATCTATTGTAACCGTTCCGCTTTGCATGAGGTCCAACTTCTCCCGTGCGATCTTGACGTGAAGCTCCGACTCGCTATACTCCTTCTGAATATTTTCAAAGTCCTGATCGGAGATTAGAGATCGATCGTGAAGAAGCTTCTGGCGGCTCAGCTCTTTTTTCGTGTTGTCGAAGTCGACGGCCGCCAGCTCCAGCTGACGTTTTGCATCCGCCAAATCCGCGGGAGCCGGATCTGGTTTGACTTCAAGAAGCGGATCCCCCGCGTGTACGTATGCACCGACATCCACGAAAAGTTTCTTAACGGCGCCGCTGATTTGAGATTTAATTGATATCTCGTTCTCGGGTTCAATCGTTCCGATCGCGAGCGCTTTTTCCATGATTGTGCCTGACACAACTTTTATTTCGGCGGTTTTGTCAGGATCGTCACTTTTCTTTGATTTCACAATGACGAAAGCAACGATTCCAAATATTACGATGATTGCCGCGAGGACAATGACTTTTTTCCGTTTTCCTTTTTTCTTAATAGGCATGTTGCCAGACCTTTGGTTTAAGTTCTATTTCTTTTTGAGATTACGGGGGTGGATTGCTTTAGTTTCGGTAAAGCGCAGACCTTTCGCATCCGGATGCTTGGTTGAACGCACAGAAGATGCGATATCCGGAATCAGCTCGATGAAGATTCGAGTCAAGGGTTCCGGCGGATGGGTGGAAGGGCTTTCAGTTGCAGATCCCCTGGATTCCAGAGAACGCTGAAAAAGCAAGAGATGTGTACAGGATGTGCGCCTGGAGGGACTCGAACCCCCAACCGATAGATCCGAAGTCTATTGCTCTATCCAATTGAGCTACAGGCGCTTTGCACTGGTAATTTAGTTGTTGATTAACTCGAATTCCAATTACTTCTTATTTAACGCAAAGGGCTGTTTGGAATTGAAAACTTACAGGGATTACCTAACGGAAATTTGCAATTATCAATGTAATATGTTATACTTTCGACAGATGAAGGATTTCGAGTTCAAGAAACTTTACTACTCCATCTCCGAAGTGAGTCGCATAACAGGACTTGAACAGCATGTTTTGCGGTACTGGGAGTCTCAATTTCCAGATCTGAATCCCTCCAAGAACAGAGCGGGCAATAGGATTTATACTAACAAGGACATCAGCCTCATTTTTGAGATAAAACGACTCGTACGGGATGAAGGCTTCACAATTGAGGGTGCTAAGAAAGTTCTGAGCGCAAAGTCAAACGGAAGTACTGGGCAGCTTGACGCAACTAATGGAAAAGCTTCGCCTGAGGACCTGAAGCAGACTTTGCTTGAAGCACGTGCGTTCTTGGATGATCTCGTTCACCGCCTCTCTGACAAGCACTGAAGCAGTTTTTATTGAAGGTTTTCTCCATCTCGCGGTCTCATCGAAACAAATCGTCCAGTCTTCTGCAAATCACAGCGCACCACGCCATTATTTATCCACGTGTTGGGATGGTGTAAAGCAGAGAGTGCGTCGGTTGAGGCGTTGCGATCAGCCGGGGAATTCCATCAATGGTTCGGGGAATCCGCTGATCGATTTCAATGAGAGTCAAGATTGCATATAGCTTCATCGGTTGGAAGCAGCGACGGGATGAGGTTTGATAGATGAGAATGTTTTGCGTAAATTATTCTTGTCAAAATGATACACGGAACGTAGCGCAGCCCGGTAGCGCACTTGCTTGGGGTGCAAGGGGTCGCGGGTTCAAATCCCGCCGTTCCGACAAACAAGGTTAAAACTTGAGGAGCTTTCAAAAGGTAAATCGTTCTGGCGGCAACTGCTGACCCGGGAAAATGATGAAATTGGGATGTAGGTATTTATGCTTTTTGTGAGCTTATAAAAAATATAATGGAAGGTCTGAAGCTACTTCAGAAAATCTTTGAATCCCACCTTGAAAAAAAATCTCTGAAGGATTTTTATCTTTCCGATCCGGTTTGTTTTCCAAAACGCTTTAGAAACAAAAACGATATAGAAACTGCGGCATTTGTTTCGGCTATGTTTGCTATCGGTCCGCGTTATGCGATACTCAGATCACTCGAAAAAATATTCTCTATACTCGGGGATTCACCGTATCATGCGATCCATGATCTCGACGGAGCCGAACTCGCAAAAAAATTGAATGGGCATATCCAGTTCGCGTATAAGAATATCACCGGCACCGACGTTGTCCAGATCCTTCTTGCGACAAAATCCATACTTAATAGGTATGTTACAATTGAAAATGCCTTGCTGAGCGGGCGCAACGGGAGTGAAAATCTGGTCTCGCAAATGCTTACACGACTTCTTGAAGAAATGAAGTCCGTAAGACTGGACCGGAAGACCGGCCGGGAATTGACTCCGCGGGCTAGGGCATTGCTTGCAAGTCCGAAGGATGGGAGCGCGTGCAAGAGAATGAATATGTTTTTGCGGTGGATGACGAGAGATGACGAAATAGATTTCGGTTTTTACAACTGGCTCGGCAAACAGAATCTTGTAATTCCGTTAGATGTTAATGTATCAAGAGCAGCAAGAAAGCTGAAGCTCACGAAAAGGAAAACGGACAACTGGAAAACAGCACTGGAGGTCACGGACAGACTTCGATCGCTCGATCCGCTGGATCCCGTCAAGTATGACGTGCCGCTTTTTCTCTATGGTATGGAATTAAGAAAATCGAACAGCAAATTGTAAGTGACGCAGAGTGGTAACCGAAAAACATATAAAGTCTTCAGAATTGATATTTAAGATTACAAATGTCCTTTTTCTCTCTCTTTCATTTCTAACTCTTCACTCTTCGCTATTATTCGCGCAACCTAAGGTGGTGACACTGATAAAAGGGGCGGACACCACGTACATCGGCGGCTTCGTGGAGCTCAACCACATTTATATTTCCATTGAACAACTGTCCAAAAGTCTGGGTCTAAGCACTGTTGTTTTGCAATCAAGCGGGAAACTCGGCGTTTATTCGAATTATGGCAGTCTCCTTTTCACGCGCGATAATAGTTTTGTCGTCTTCTCGAAAACCGGTAGCAGGCTCTTTCAGTTGGCGCTCCCGATCCTTTCAGCAAATGAGAAACTCTATATTCCTTTAAACTATGCCGGTGAGTATTTCTCTATGCTCACTCGCGGCAACTTCTCCTACGATGCGCAAAAAACCGAGCTTGTTTTTTCGCGTGTAGATACTCTCACTCCGGCCGTAGCGGACATAATGGGACAGGAGAAAGCGAACGGAGCAATAATTCAAGTCGCAATGACAAAACTTCCGAAGAATCTCGAGGCCGCAATAGGACAGGACAATTCGTTATATCTCACGCTTCTTCCGGCAATTGCAGATACTCTTGCGGTGGATTCGCTGCCGCCGTCTGAGGTTTACTCAAATGTTCTTGCAATTCAAAACCCTAACTCTGTCCAACTGGTCTTCAAGTTGAAACAGAATTATCTTTCCAAGCAAATATTCGTAGACAGTGCTCAGAATTCTATTCTGGTCGCACTTTACTCGGAGGCCGATGTAAAAAAAGTTGTTGCCGAAGAAATCAAGAAGCGACTGGAGGATGAGAAGAAAAACTGGAAGCTGGATGTTGTCGTCATAGATCCGGGACACGGAGGGAAAGACCCCGGTGCGACCGGCGTCAAGGGAACAATGGAGAAAAATGTTACGCTTGCCATTGCAAAAGACCTAAAAAAAATATTAAATCAAAAGCTGCCGAAAATTAAAGTTGTCTTGACCCGGGATGACGATGAGTTTGTCGAGTTGGATAAGCGGGGGGAAATTGCAAACAATGCCAGCGGAAAACTTTTCATAAGCATTCACTGCAATTCCATGCCTCGCAAACCAAATTCGATGAAAGGACTTGAGACGTATTTCCTCCGCCCGGGGAGAACCGACGAAGCGATCAGGATCGCAGCACAGGAAAATGCTGCCGTGAAATATGAAAACGATTACGAGAAGAAATATCAGTCTTACGACGAAGATAATATTATTTTAACCACCATGGCACACAGCGCATATGTGAAATATTCGGAGCAGTTAGCGCAATTAATCGAAGATGATGTGACTTCGACAGCGTCCCTTTCCGACGACGGAGTGAGCCAGGCGGGTTTCTACGTGCTGGTGGGAGCTTCGATGCCGGCGGTCCTCATAGAGACAGGGTATCTTTCCAACAAAAAGGAAGAGAGATATTTGAAGAACAAGGCTGGACAAAGCGCCATAGCTCGAGGGATCGCAAACGCCGTGGTGCAATTCAAAGAGGAATATGAAAAGAACTTCACTCAAAACTAAACCGACCAAAGTTAAAGATATCGCCGGGGAGATTCAGAGTTTCCTGAAGCAAAATCCGCTGGCTAACTTCAAGAAACGGCAATTGGCGAAAGTGCTGGGATATACCTCCGCTCATGAGTACGCAAGGTTTAAACAAGCACTCAGAACGCTTGAGCAGAATGGTGATATCCGTCAGAGCAGTCGCAGAAAATTAGGTGCAGCGATGACTCCGGACATTGCGAGAGGGATCATTCGCATCGACCGTGACGGGAATTTTTTGTTCATGCCCGATAATGGAAAAACCAATGAGGATACAAAAATTCGCTTTGTGGTTTCACCAAGCGAATTGGGCGGCGCTGTTCCCGGCGATAAGGTCTCCGTAAAGGCCGTCGGTGGAAAGGGAAAAGTCGTAGTCGTAAAGGTTACTGAAATACTCGAGCATGAGGATAGGAAAGTCGTAGGGACGATCGAAAGGATCGGCGGTTCGTATAGGATTTTGTTGCGCGACAGAGATCTTCCGCCATCGATAGACATTTCACGGAAGAAACTCAACGGGGCGAAGGAGGGCGACAAGATCCTGGCGAAGCTGGTCGTGGATAGGTATGCGGGCTATTCCGGCGAGGTGATTTCCGTTTTTGGAGATGCCGGCGACCCATCGGTCGAATTAGAAAGCATAGCTGCACAGTTCAGCCTTAGAAAAGATTTTCCGTCCGAGGTTTTGAGGGAGGCGGATTCAATTCGAGAACAAATTCCCGCAAAAGAACTTGCGCAGCGGCTCGATCTGAGACACGAGGAAGTGTTTACGATCGATCCTGAGGATGCCCGTGACTTCGATGACGCGGTCTCTATGAAGAAAATTTCAGACGATACATTTGAGGTCGGCGTTCATATTGCCGATGTGAGCCACTATGTCAAATCCGGAAGCCCTCTCGACGTTGAAGCGTACAAAAGAGGGACAAGTGTTTATTTGACTAACGGAGTGATTCCAATGCTCCCTCACAAACTGTCGAACGAAATCTGCAGCTTGAATCCGGGCGTCGATAGGCTGACATACTCCGTGATTATGAAAGTCGAATCGACGGGGAGAGTTAAGGATTACAGGTTCGCGAAGTCGGTGATTTGCAGCAAACGGAGATTCACCTATGAGGAAGTTCAGAAAATAATTGAAACCGGCACGGGAGATTTTGCGGAGACTATCCGTATCATGAATCAACTGGCGCACACTCTATCGAAACTGCGAAGCCGTGCCGGGAGCATCGACTTCGATCTGCCGGAAGCGAAGTTCGTGTTTGATGAGCTTGGCAGACCTATTGAAATCATCAAAAAATCCCGGCTCGACAGCCATCGCCTGGTAGAAGAATTTATGCTGCTTGCAAACAAGACCGTTGCAGCCCACATCGGCCGGCACGGCGTAAAGGCAAAGCCGTTTCTATACAGAGTCCATGATGTACCCGACCCGGACCGGATTCGCGAGGTTGCGGTCTTTGTCTCTCATTTTGGATACAGCTTGAACTATGATGGTACAGTCGGCCAGAGGCAACTGCAGAAACTTCTCCAGTCCGTCGAAGGAAAGCCGGAGGAGTATCTGATAAACGATATAATGCTGAGGTCGATGGCGAAAGCAATTTATTCGGAAAAAAATATCGGCCATTACGGACTTGCATTCAAATACTATACACACTTTACTTCTCCCATAAGGAGATACCCTGATCTGGTGGTACACCGGCTTTTGCATGACTATGAAAATGGTGATCGACCTCTCGACCTGCAAAAACTCAAGAAGATGGTTGCAGAGGTCAGTGAATTCTCGAGCGAAGCAGAAAGGCGCGCCGTGGAGGCCGAGCGTGAATCGGTCAAGATAAAACAGGTGCAGTACATGTCCGAGCATATCGGAGATGAGTTTGAAGGAACTGTTTCGGGCGTCACAAGTTTCGGAATGTTTGTCGAAGTCGACAACTTATTAGTTGAGGGACTTGTTCATGTTAGAGAGATGGATGATTATTATGACTTTGTTCAAGGACGGTTTCAATTGAAAGGCAGGCGGACCGGAAAGGTGCATCAGCTTGGCGACAGAGTTAACGTCAAGGTCTCACGGGTCAACATGGAGCGCCACGAAATTGATTTTGTGCTCTGTTAAGTTATTCTTCAGTTTATGATCTGCTGCTGATGGCTAACAGCTGATATCTATTTGAAGTATATTTTAACGAGGAGTTTCAATAGATGAATGATTTCGGAAATATGCAAAAAATGATCTCCGAGTTACAGAAGACTCTGGAAAAAGCGATGGGCGAACTTGAGAACATGAGCGTGATCGGAGAAGCGGGCGGGGGAATGGTAAAAGTCACGGCAAACGGCAAGAGGGAAATTCTCAGTGTTGATATCGAGCCGGATCTCGTTAAGTCTCAAGACAAAGAGATGATTGAGGACCTCGTTGCTGCAGCGAGCAACAACGCGCTGCAAAAGGCGGAAAAGATGGCAACCGAGCATTTGGGCGCGAGTGCCGGCGGACTTCTAACTATGCTTCCAGGTTTTAAATTCGGCGGGATTTCCTGAATGATTTATACTTCTCAAGCACTCGAGGTTCTGATCGGCGAGTTGAGCAAGCTCCCCGGAATCGGCAGAAAGACCGCTCAGCGGCTCGCATTGCATCTGTTGAAAGCCGACAACGATGATGCGAATCGACTTGCTAATGCCATCCTTGAAGTGAAACGAAAAATCCGGTATTGCTCCGTATGCTGGAACATCACTGAGAAAGATCCCTGTTCGATTTGCGCAGATGGAAATAGGGATCATGCCTCCATTTGCGTCGTCGAGGACCCGAGCGATGTCCTCGCGATCGAGAAAACCAATGAGTTCCACGGAGTATATCATGTGCTCGGTGGTGCATTGAGCCCGCTTGAAGGAATCGGCCCCGATCAAATAAAAACAAAAGAGCTGTTGAGTCGGCTCAACGGGAAGATTAACGAAGTTATTCTTGCTATGAACCCGGATGTCGAAGGTGAAGCCACGACAATCTATCTGGCAAATTTATTGAAGCCGCTTGGAGTTAAAGTGACTCGGATTGCGCGGGGGGTGCCGGTCGGAGGCGACCTCGAGTTTGCCGACGAGGCGACCCTGGTGAGAGCTCTGGAAGGGCGGATCGCCGTTGGGTGAAACGTCAAGCACGGAAGGGCTAAAGACAGGAGGTAAAAGGATCGGGAGAGTAAGAGAAAAAATGGCAGATTTAACCCTTACCATCAGCCTTTTGTCGTCAACATTTTGTTTTACTTTTCTATCCGGCTGCAACATTTTTCAGACTCGTACACCGCAACAGCCGCAGCAGGGCCAGTCAGATTTTATTCCGCCGACATCATCTGACATCGTCATACAGAACTTGAAGAGCGCAGTTGCGGAAAAAAATGTCGATAATTATTTGTCGTGTCTCTCTGACACGAACTTCGGAGGAAGAAAATTTACTTTTGTGCCGGCGGTCAACATTTCGAGCCAGTATGCGCAAATTTTCGCGAACTGGGACAAGGATTATTCCGAACGTACGTATTTCAGCAATCTTGCGGTTTATTCTTCCGCGACCGCAAGTCCGGCACTTACACTTTCTTCTGAAAACTATACATCGCTGAGTAGCGACTCTGTCAAATACACTGCGAACTACATTCTCCTTTGGCCGAATAGTGCAAGCGGCAGCCCTCAGCAGGCAGAAGGGAACCTTCAATTTTTCCTGGGAGTGGACCGAAATCAGAATTGGTCCGTTTATCGATGGATCGATACAAAACTCACGGATAGCTTGCCGACATGGAGCGAAATGAAAGCGAAGTTCAGCCAGTGAAATGGTTGCTGGTTTCTTCTGCCCTTTTATTCCTGAGCTGCGTAAATCCGTTCGCGCCGAAGCTGGCAACCCAGCAGATTGCAGCGACAAGTTTTCTCTCGGATCAAAAAAATATCGACGGCGTTTTCCAAAATTTTATTTATGCTTACACGTTCAGAGATACCAGCGTCTACTCGCAGCTCATCGGACCCAATTTCACCTTCGTCTATCGCGATTATGACAATTCTCAGGATGTAGCGTGGGGAAGAGATGTGGAAATGAGATCGACGAGCATGATGTTCCAGTTAGTGAACCAATTTACCTTGACATGGGATAACACTTATTATCCTGCAGACACCACGAGCACCCACGCCGTTGTCACGCGGGGATTTAATCTAACCGTTGCGTTTAACCCGGCGGATATTGAAGACGTGGCGGGCAAAGCATATTTTGTATTGGATCGCACCACTTCATCGGATCCTTGGAAGATTTCAATGTGGAAGGATGAGTCAAATTTCTAAAGATGGATATAAACTTACAGTTTGAATTTCGTAACCTGCGGATCGGCAGGTAATCGATGAAAAAATATCTGGTTTCTTTCCAGGGAGAGAAGGGCGCATATAGCGAGATTGCCGCCAAGCATTTTTTTAGAAGAAAAAATCTCGACCTGGTTCCGTATAACACGTTTGCAGATGCGATCCATGCAGTTGCGAAACGAAAAGTTGACGCCGGTATAGTCCCCGTTGAGAATACCCTCGGAGGCGGTATAAGAGAGGTCTTTAACCTGCTCGATGAAGAGCCGGTATACGGTGTCGGAGAGATCAAGCTAAAAATTTCGCATTCGCTTCTCGCCTTGCGCGGTGCAAAATTATCGGCGATTAAGAAAGTCTATTCCCATCCGCAGGCATTGCTTCAGTGCAGAAAATTTATTCGCGACATGAAGTTGACCCGGATCGAATATTATGACACAGCCGGCGCGGCAAAGTTCATCTCCGATAATGATGATATGAGTCTGGCGGCGATCGCAAGTGAAGCGGCTGCGGATGACTATGGACTGATCGTATTAAAAAAACATCTTGAGAGCGACGGCCGCAACTTTACAAGGTTCATGATTATTTCTAAGAAGTATCTTATCGCCCGCGATGCGGACAAAACGTCGGTCGTTTTTGGATTAAGGAACCGTCCGGGTGAACTGCACAGGGTGCTGAGCGTGTTTGCGATAAGGGATATAGATATTCTATCGATCGATTCGATCCCCGTTGTGCGTAAACCGTGGGATTACGAATTTTTTGTCGAGTTTCGAGGGAGCTTGCTGGGCGGAAAAGAGTCGAATGCGATCAGTCACCTTCGTGAACTCTGCCCGCACGTCAAAGTGATCGGAAGCTTCAAATCGGGGAGGACAATCCATTGAGCAGATTTTGGTTTCTCCTAAAAGAAGCGTTCAGTGGTCTGGGCCGCGCAAAACTCAGCGCTTTCTTTTCCATCTTGATGGTTATTTTGTCGTTCACACTGCTTGGTGGTTTTTATTTGACGTCGATGCAGGCTCAGAAAGTATTGGAATATGTTAGAGGGAAAGTTGAGCTCGAAGTATTCTTGACGGATTCGCTATCCGATACTAGTGTGCAGGAATTGAAGAGCCAACTGACAGCGATGAGGGCGGTCAAGAGTGTCCAGTTCGTCAGCAAGGACGAGGCGGCAGAAAAATTCAAGAACGATTTCGGGCAGGACATTAAGTCCGTTTTGGATTTCAACCCGCTCCCTGCGTCGTTCAGAGTTTTTATCAAGGATGAAAGCAAAAATTCTCGCGACGTCGCCGCTTTGGCGGCCAGAATAGAGAAAATGCCCGGTATAGAATCGGTAAGCTACAGGAAAATTTTATTGACGCTGATAGACAAGAGGGTGAAACTTTTTTACGAAGTAATGAGTGCGTTCGGCGGGGCGCTCATGTTGTTGTCGATTTTTCTGGTCTATAATTCGATGCGGCTTGCGATTTCGCACAAAAGGAAGATAATTGAAGCGATGAAGCTTGTCGGGGCTTCGCGTGGATTTGTCAGACTCCCTTTCCTCTTCGGCGGAATAATTCAGGGATTTACCGGAGGGCTTCTAGCTTCGGTAATTATTTATGGTCTTATCAAAGCGGCGACCTTTTTGATTCAAGAGAGCGCAAAAATTGAATTGCTTCCTCCGCCGGGATTTTACGGCGCGATCGTCGGAGTTGCTTCGCTCCTTGGGCTACTGTCAACTATGTTTGCGACGAGCCGGTATATCAAGGAAGGTCTGGTTTGAATGAAGGGAAGTGAAACTAGTCGTGAACGGAACCAAGTCTTCAGGTGCGAACTGTCGGCTTTTTTATGTATAAATTTTTAGTCAAGGGCGGTAAGAAACTTTCCGGGAGCGTAGAAATCAGCGGCGCGAAGAACGCCTCGCTGGCCCTGATGCCGGCATCACTCCTTGCAAAGGGGATTTTTAGAATTGACAACACACCCGATCTCCGCGATGTCGCGACCATGGCACAGCTCATGGAAGAGCTCGGCGCAAAAACACAGTTGGAAGGGAAACTGCAAACTCTAGATACGACGTGTATCGGCACTTTCGAGGCGCCGTATGAGCTCGTGAAAAAAATGCGCGCCTCTTTCTATGTGCTGGGACCTCTTTTGAGCCGTTACGGTTATGCGAAAGTCTCCCTGCCGGGCGGATGTGCATGGGGACCAAGACCGGTCAATTTGCACATCGAAGGGATGGAGAAGCTCGGGGCGGAAATAAAACTCGACTCAGGTTATGTGATCGCAAGAGCAAAACGGCTTGTGGGAGCACGAATAGACTTTGACGTATCGAGCGTCGGCGCGACCGTAAATGTAATGATGGCGGCCTGCCTGGCGAAGGGAACCACCGTTATTGGAAACGCCGCCCTGGAGCCCGAGGTGACAGCTCTTGGTGAGTTTTTGAAAAAGATGGGCGCGCGTATAGACGGATTGGGAACGTCGACAATTACGGTTGAAGGAGTCGATGATTTACATTCCACGGATTTCTCTAACATTCCGGACCGTATCGAAGCGGGAACATTTCTAATTGCCGGTGCGATGGCGGGTGGAAAGGTTGCCGTCAAGAATTGCCGGCCTGACCATGTTACAGCACTTCTTTCGAAACTTGGACAGGCGGGTGCGATGTTGAAAGCATCAGATGACTCGATAGTGATTGAAGGTCAGGGCAATATCAATCCTGTCGATGTTTCCACGGCGCCATATCCGGGATTTCCAACCGACCTCCAAGCTCAATGGATAGCCATGATGACGCGCGCTTCAGGTTCGTCTATCATAACCGAGACGATCTACTTCGACCGCTTCAAGCACGTGCCCGAGCTTGTGCGGCTCGGTGCAGACATAGAAGTGAAGGAGAACGTTGCGGTGGTCAAAGGCGTTGCATCGCTCAAAGGGGCGAAGGTGATGTCAACGGATTTGCGCGCGAGCGCGTCGCTGCTTCTTGCCGGACTGGTTGCCGAAGGAACTACCGAAGTTCTGCGTGTTTACCACATGGATCGTGGTTATGAAAGCATCGAAAAAAAATTGAGAGGACTTGGTGCGGATATCGAGCGTGTCGAGAGCGACGAATTCTAAAAACTCCTCCGAAAATTCTGCCAGCAGGAAAAGGGCTGCTGATAAGAGACCTGAGATGCTGCTTTGTACCGGCTCGTATTTCGGTTATGGCTGGATAATGCGCGGGAGAATTTTTCGATATTTAGTATTGAGTGCACTTGTATTTTTCGTGGCTTCCTTTTCAGAATGCAGTTCGAGTAGTCAGTCTGAAACAACTCCGTCATATCAGTGTTACTATGATTATGTAAATACGAAAGTCGCACTGCCGCAATTTGATGCCAGGTTATTCTGGTCTCCCGATTCGTCCGATTTCCGTTTGGATGCATACGTGAGTGTGAAAGAATCGCGGTTGAGGTATGACAGAGACAGTAATTTGTTCGTTGCGTCATACACCTGTTCGATTCGGCTTACCGGGAAAGAAGAATCGGCGACTTCGAAGGAGATAGATCGAAAAGTAGTTCTCCAGAATTATCCGAAACCCGACCAGAATTCCTATGATGCTTTTCTTGTCTCTTTCCCGATTAAAAGTGGAAATCACGAAGTCCAGATAGGCATCGTGGACAATGAAAGCAAGGCAAGATCATCGAGGACATATTCTGTTGAAGTGCCGGAAATGTCGAACAAGCCGCTCGTGCTTAGCGATATCATGCTCCTTGCCCGGATGGATCCTGCCGGGACAAGATCCGACAGCGCCGGTCAGGGAAGGAAGATAACGCCGTTCATCCTGTCCAACGTCGGACTCCTTCCCGACACGCTGAAGTTTTTCACGATATTGTCCCAAAAAAACGGCGCGGACGATTCTCTTTCCATTTACGTTTACCGGCTCCGAAGCAGGGAAATAAACCTGCCGACTTTCAACGTCCAGATGTTTGCATATCAGTCGACACCCTACAACCCGTGCGGAGAAGATATGGATACAATGCTAGTGTACCAGCATGCGGCGTCCTCGGCTTTTAAGGCAGGCACTTCGTACATTTTCGGCAGCGTGCCGAAGCCTGCTTCGGGAAATTACCTGTTGAAAGTTGTCGTGAGTGACAATGGAGGTGATTCGGCGACTTCAACAATGAAATTTCAGGTGCATGACAAAAATTTTCCGCAGATTGCAGATGATTTTCCCACAATGATCAATTCTCTTAATTATATCGCTGCGAGCAGCGATATAAAAAACATTGTTGCGGGGAGGACGGATTCGTCGATCAAGGCAAATTTGGTGACATTTTGGAAAGAACATGGGGGACTCAACAAGATGGTACAGTATTACCAGAGGGTTAGCCAGGCGAACCAGCTATTCACGAGCTGCATTGAAGGATGGAGAACGCCGATGGGGATATATTTTATCGTATGCGGTGCGCCGGACGATGTCGAATGTGAGGGAGCGTGGGACGAAAAATGGAGCTATTATCAGTCGTCGACTCAGGCATCGATGACCATAGTTTTTAGGCTCGCGCAGGAGACAGCAAATATCGAGGATAGGTTCTACAGGATCGATCAGGTTTATTCAAACGCCGATCTTTGGGATTATTATATCAATCAGTGGCGGACGTCTTATTGAAAATTCTCGTAAGCCGGCTGAGATTTATCGGTGACATCGTCCTTACCACGCCTGTGCTTGAGATCCTGCGGGAGAAATTTCCCGATGCAACGATAGACTACTTGGGCGATAGTGAAGGTGTCACCCTTTTGTATCGTAATCCCAACTTGAGTGAAATAATTCCTTACAATTTCTCGGCGCCTGAGGTGATAGAACAATTCCGCGTTGCGTCTCTATTGCGAAGAAGAAAATATGATGTGGCGATCGACCTATTCGGCAATCCCAGAAGTGCGGTTGAAATTTTTCTTTCCGGGGCGAAAATGAGAATCGGCGGCGACTTCGGCTGGCGCGGAAGACTATTTACGCATCCTGTGGCCGTCAAAGAAAGAATTACCGCCGTTGATTTTCATCTTCGATATCTTCTTCCACTCGGAATCCATGAAGGTTACAGACAACCGAGGATTTTTCTCGATGACAACGAGATCCGCGACGCCGAAGAGTTTCTGGAACAGGTCGGAGTCGGAGATACTCAGCGGAAGGCTGTCGAGTCTTCGGCTCGAAAACTAATGATCGGTTTGCATATCGGTGCCACCTGGCCCGCGAAGGTTTGGATGCCGGAATATTTTGCCCGACTCGCGGAATTGATCGCCGGAGATCTCGACGCGCAGGTTGTGGTAACCTACGGCCCCCGAGACTCCGGCTATCTAGAGAGATTTTTGTCGTCGACTCAGGCAAGAGTTGTCGTAATTCCGCCTCGGGATTTGAGGCGACTCGCCGCGATAATTTCCCGGTGCGGTGCTTATGTTTCGAACGACGCTGCGCCCATGCATATCTCAACGGCGGTCGGAACTCGGACGATCGGGATTTTCGGGCCTGGCGAGCCGGACATCTGGTTTCCATATGAGAAGAGTCTCGGCCACGTTGCACTGCACAAGGATGTCCAGTGTTGTCATAGTGATCGTTGCGACATGAGTGGCGAAGACTATATGAAATGCATGAAGGCAATAAAACCGGAAGAAGTATTTGAAACCCTGAAACAAATTTTGGAAATAGGATAGAACGCCATGACGAAAATTGAAGATGAATCTTTGAAAGAGTTTCTGGATGTAGTGAGAAAACTGAGGAAGGAATGTCCGTGGGATAAGATTCAAACGAACAAATCGATAAGGCATTATACAATAGAAGAAGTTTACGAGCTTGCCGAGGCGATCGATCAAGAGAACTGGCCGGAGGTGAAGAGCGAGCTCGGAGATATCCTGCTGAATGTTTTTCTTCACACCCAGATAGCCGAAGACGAAGGGAAATTTACTTTCAGCGAGATGGTTAGGGAAGAGACAAAGAAAATGATAGTTCGGCACCCGCATGTTTTCGGAGATGTTGAGGCCGATACGCCGGAGCAGGTGAAAAAGAACTGGGAGAGAATAAAGACAGATGCGGGAAGAGAATCTATCTTTGACGGAATACCGGTCGCTTTTCCCGCGCTTGCACGTGCCTTTAAAATTCAGGACAGGGCCGCAAAGGTCGGATTCGATTGGGGAAGTGCCGACGAAGTCCTGCCGAAAGTTACGGAAGAAGTGGAAGAACTTCGAGAGGAAGTGGAGAAGGGAAACCGCGATAAGATAGAAGAAGAACTCGGAGATCTCCTTTTTTCGCTGGTCAATTATGCCCGTCATATCAATGTTCATCCTGAGAGCGCGCTGAGAAGCGCCACCGAAAAGTTTCAAAAAAGATTTCTTTACGTGGAAAGCGAGCTGTCAAAGAAAAACATTTCGCTCCATGATGCGAGCCTCGATGAGATGAATGAAATTTGGGAAGAAAGTAAAGGCAGAGAATAGCGATTTCTTGAATCAACACCGAGGAGTAATATTTGCGGAGCGAGGAAAGGAGAACCATCAGATGGCCGCCGTTCAGGTTCGATACATTGTTAACGATGTTGAGGATGCAATCTCGTTTTACTGCAAGCACCTTGAGTTTAAGGAAGTCATGCATCCGGCACCGACGTTCGCCATGCTTTCTCGCGGTGACTTGCGTCTTGTATTGAGCAAGCCGGGAGGCGGACCCGGTGGCGGTCAGGCTATGTCGGACGGCAGATTGCCGATGCCGGGTGGATGGAACCGATTCGCGATTGAAGTTGAGGATATAGAAGCCACAGTTGCGAAGCTCCGTAAAGCCGGAGTTCACTTTAGAAATGACATCATAACCGGCGTCGGAGGGAAGCAGTGCCTGTTCGACGATCCATCGGGAAATCCGATAGAATTGTTTCAGCCGATCATACCCGAGGCCCGTCTCAAGCCGGGCTCGTGATTTTTCCTTCCGGTTGATATCTGGAAATGAAAACTTGTCGGAGCGGCAGGGTCAGGTGCTTACCTGATTTTTATTTCCATAAACTTGCGCGACGGGCTTTCGTTCAGAATGTAATCGTTCACCACACTAATCGCCTCTTTCTGACCCGGCCAAACGAGGAGTGAGATCGCATCTTCTTTTTTCAGCCACTGAAATTCCTTATGCTCCCCAGACAACTTCACTTTTGTACTGCCATCGACTTCGGCCGCAAAAACCGGGCTTAGATTGACCGCATCGTTCGTAAAAAAATAAAAAGTGTTTGTGAGAGGAGTGTTGTAAAATCTCTTCGGCTTAACTCCGATTTCTTCGTTTACCTCGCGTATGGCGGCTTCGTGCGCTTTCTCGCCCCGCTTGATTCCTCCGCTCACAAGCTGCCATAGCCCAGGATAAATCCGGTCATTATCGGCCCTCTTTAGTACGAGGAATTCGGGAACATCCTTTTTTCTGAAAATAACGACTTCGACAATCTTAGAACTTATCCTTGGCATCAGTTCAAGATTAATTTAATTTCTTCATCTGTCAGTTTCCGCCATGCCCCTTCAGGGACATCTAACTCCAGGCCTCCAATTGCCGTTCGGTGCAATCTTGAAACTTTTTTCCCAATTGCGTCCAGCATTCGCCTGATCTCTCTGTTCTTCCCTTCATGGATCCTAATTCTCAATCGAGTCTTAGACAGCTCCGTTTCTACTATCTCACAATCATCTGCTCTGCAAATAACTCCATCTCGAATTTCGACGCCTTTCATGAGCTTGCCGATTTGCTCACCGGTTACCTTCCCGTTGACGGTAACGATGTAGGTTTTGGCGATCTCATTTTCCGGAGAGAGAATTTTATCTTGAAGTGTGCCGTCGTTCGTGAAGAGAAGAAGCCCGGTTGTGTCTATGTCCAGCCTCCCGACGGAGAAAAGGTGGAGATCGTTCGGTATAAGACCGTAAACTGTCTTCCGCGAGAACTCATCACTCGAAGTGGTCACGAAGCCGCGAGGTTTATGAAGCATTATGACGACCCTCACCGGTCTCGAGAGGCGGTTCCTGTCGACTGCAATAATGTCTCTATCCAAATCTACGCGCGACGAGAGAAGCCTGGTCACTTCTCCGTTGACCGAAACTCTTCCGCTTTTTATATAGTCGGCAGCCCTCGACCGCGAACAATACCCTAACTTCGTCAACGCTCTGGACAAAGGAATCAGTTCTGGAGTCATCAAGTCGGATTCTTAGCGCTCAAACGCTTGAGATGACGATATATGAAATAACCTAGTCCGAAAATCAGAAAGACGACGACCACGATATCCATAATCTGGCTGTAATGCCTGATCGTTTCCCAATGACTCTTCAGCCTGAAGCCGGCATATGCTAAGAAAGAATTCCAGATGCCCGCTCCGATTGCCGTGTAAATCAAGAATTTGCCGAGCTTCATTTCCCCGATGCCGGCTGGAATCGAGATAAGATGCCTGACCACCGGTATGAACCTGCTGAAGAAGATTGTCTTGTCGCCGTATTTGTTGA
The DNA here is from genome assembly GCA_035515795.1 of Candidatus Acidiferrales bacterium. Classification (NCBI taxonomy): domain Bacteria; kingdom Pseudomonadati; phylum Acidobacteriota; class Terriglobia; order Candidatus Acidiferrales; species Candidatus Acidiferrales bacterium. The sequence goes on from DATJAY010000002.1 coordinate 160,430, forward strand.
AAAACTTTTCTGTGAGGTCAAGATCGCGGGAGTCCAACAGTAAATATTTTCCGAAGCGGGTAACGAACGGCCTCCCGCCGTAGAGTCCCGCATAGTAAGACATAACCGAGCCTATTATGCTTCCGAGCAGGCTGAAGAATATTACTTCGTGAAACGAAAATCTCCCTTCAAATATCAGGAATCCGGCAAAAGGCATCACTGCCTCACTCGGCAGAGGTGCCACCATGCTTTCCAGCGCCATTAGTATGACCAGTCCGGCATAGCCGGAGATCCCGATCCAGTTGACCACGTGATTGATTAGTAATTCAGTCATAGAAATTCCCCGAAGGAGCTCTTCGGATAATGAATTTAGGCGAAAATGGAGACATTTGCCAGACAAGAAAAGCTCTCGGTTTTTTCCCCGGTCATGTTCCATGGTAGTATTTTCTAAAGAAGAAATAATCAATCTTCTCGTGAACATTCTTGCCGTCGAAAGTGTTGATTATGAAAAAGACAGATCTTAAAATGACTCGTCAACTGTTGCTAGACAAGAATTCCGGAGTCAAGATGGACAGGCCGTTAACGCTCTGCGAATTGCTGGAAAAATCGGTTAAGCGCTTTCATAATCCGCAGACTCTAAACTGTAAGATTGGCGGCGAGTGGAAATCATTTTCATCTGATTGCGTTCATGAGACCGTAAAATATATTTCTCTCGGCCTGCACTCACTCGGAATCGTCCGAGGCGACCATGTTGCCCTATACGCGGACAGCTCGGCATACTGGACGATGAGCGACCTCGGAATTATTCACACCGGCGCGGCGGATGTTCCTCTTTATGTCACGCAAGCCGTTCATCAAATCGAATTCATTCTAAATAATTCCGAATCGAAAGGAATATTCGTCGGTTCAAAAAAACTATTTGAAAGAGCCAAGGACGCAATTAGAAAATCCTGCTGTAAATTTGTCATAAGTATTTCGGACGAGAAACTTGATTTGCTCCAGGATGGAGAAGATGGCTGCGGCATCGAGTTTATTACCTGGAATGAATTGCTCGAAAAGGGGAGAGCTGCGGCTTCCGTGAATCCAGAATTTTTCGACAAGATGAAAAACTTCGTGAAAGAGGACGATCTGGCCACGATAATTTACACGAGCGGAACAACCGGTGAGCCGAAAGGCGTGATGCTTTCTCATGAAAACCTTGTCTCCAATGCCGTAGATTGTGCGGAAATATTCACGTTCCATCCGCTTGACGACATCGCCCTGAGTTATCTTCCTCCGTCGCATGTGTTCGAACGGATGATACTTTACCACTATATTGATGTCGGGATACGGATATTCTTTGCAGACTCGATAGAGAATCTACCGCAAAATCTTGTCGAGGTAAAACCGAATCTGATGACGACCGTTCCGCGAATGCTCGAGAAGGCTTTTGAAAAAGCGCAAGCCGTGGTCGAGAATCTTCCTTGGTACAAACGGTTTGTATTCAGGTGGGCGATCAATCTTGCACTTCGCTTCGACGTCGAAAAGAAAATGACGTTTGCCTACAAGATGAAACATATGTTCGCGAGTCTTCTGGTCTATAAAAACCTCCGCAGAGCCTTCGGCGGAAGGATAAGATTTATCATCAGCGGCGGTGCACCGCTAAGTCCGGACCTTGCGAGAATTTTTTCAGCTGCAGGATTGACAATACTTCAGGGATACGGACTAACGGAGACTTCTCCAGTGATCGCGGTGAACAGGCTCGAGAGGAACCGGATCGGTTCGGTTGGACCGATTATCCCGAACGTATCCGTGAAGATCGCGGCTGATGGAGAGATATTGGTCGACGGTCCGAATGTCATGATGGGATACTACAAAGATGCTGCGTTGACGTTTGCTGCGTTTTATGCGTCATGGTTTAGGACGGGAGATATCGGATATATTGATAAGGACGGATTCCTGTTCGTGACGGATCGAAAGAAGGACTTGTTTAAAACCAGCGGCGGGAAGTACATCGCGCCTCAGGTCATCGAGGCGGCATTGGCGGAAAATGTTTACGTTGAAAAAGCGATCGTTATCGGGGAACACCGTAAGTTTGCTTCCGCATTGATTTTTCCGAATTGGGATGCACTGAAGAATTTTGCTCATAAGAATCAGATCCGGTTCAATTCTAATCGTGAACTGGCTGAGAATGAAAAAGTCAATGAATTATATCAAAGTGTAATCGATGAAATGAACAAGAATTTGTCCCAATGGGAAACGATAAAGAGGTTTGCGGTTCTGGACGGCGAATTGACTATCGAGGAGGATTATTTGACACCTACCCTCAAGATGAAGAGGCGGAATGTAGAGAATAGATATAGAGAATTGATTGACAGCTTCTACCAAGAATGAATGCCGGAATCAAGCGAGGCTCACTGGTGTTTAATGCCCGTGGGTTTTCAATGAGGGAAAAATGAAAAACATTCGAAAGGCGGCAGTACTCGGTGCAGGCGTGATGGGTGCACAGATTGCCGCGCATCTTGCGAACGCGGGAATCAGTTCGTATTTGTTCGACGTCGTTCCGAAGGAACTTAATGACGAAGAGACGAAAAAAGGTTTGATGCTTTCCGACATGGAAGTCAGAAACAGGGTTGCTTCCATGGGATTGAAGCGTGCCCTTGATTTGAAGCCTGCGCCATTCTTTACGATAGAAAAATCGAATTACATAACGCTCGGTAATTTCGATGACGATCTGAAGAAAATCGGAGAAGTCGATTGGATCATTGAGGTGATCGTAGAGAGCCTCGAACCGAAACGGGAGCTGATGAAAAAAATAGAAGAGTTTAGAAAACCTGGAACGATCGTCAGCTCGAACACGAGCGGAATCCCGATTTCAAAAATTGCGGAAGGCCTGTCGGACGATCTCAGAAAGAATTTTTTGGGAACCCACTTCTTCAACCCGCCGCGCTATCTTCATTTACTCGAACTGATCCCGACCGAAGATACGCTTCCCGAAGTTGTTGCTTTTATGAAAGGTTTTGCCGAGGAAACCCTCGGCAAAGGAGTTGTGCTCTGCAGGGATACGCCGAACTTCATTGCGAACCGCATTGGCGTCGCTGCGATGATGTATATCCTTCACAGGATGGTCGAGTGTGATCTCACGATCGAAGAGGTTGATGCGGTAACCGGTCCTGCATCGGGAAAGCCTAAAAGCGCGACATTCCGTACCGCGGATATCGTCGGGCTCGATACTTTGATCCACGTTGCAACCAATCTATATGAAGCAGCACCCGAAGATGAAATGCGAAATTATTTCAAGTGCCCCGAATTCATTTTGGAGATGCAGAAACGGGGCTGGCTCGGCGAGAAAACCAGGACGGGCTTCTACAAACGTATTAAAAATGAGAAAGGGGAAACGGAAATACTTGCCCTCGATCGAGGCAAGATGGAACATCGACGACGGCAGAGACCTTCTTTCCAATCGATCGAATTGGGAAAGAATATCGAAGATGTCCGGGAGCGCATCAGAAATCTTGCTTACTCGAAAGATCGCGCCGGAGAATTTTTCTGGGACACGACCGCAGCTCTCCTCATTTATAGCGCGAACAGAATTCCGGAGATCGCCGACAATATCGTCAGCGTCGACGACGCGATGAAGTGGGGCTTCGGGTGGAGTTTGGGCCCGTTTGAAATGTGGGATGCAATCGGACTTGAAAAATCCATCCAGAGAATGAAGGCGGAAGGGAGGCTGGTACCTGCAAAGGTTCTAGACATGCTTGCGGGAGGTGCGGATAGTTTTTATAAGGAGGAAAACGGAGCGATACTCTTTTATGATTTTGTTTCGAAAGGTTACAGGCAGGTTCCGATCTCCAGAAAATTCGTCAACCTTGCCATTGAGAAGAGGAATGGGAAGATCATCAGGGAAAATTCAGGCGCGTCTCTGGTTGATCTCGGAGATTCGGTTGCTTGCATAGAATTTCATTCCAAGGCTAATTCTATCGGAGAAGATGTGAGCCAGATCGTCGATTTAGGTTTGAAAAAACTTGAGACCGACTATGATGCATTAGTCATTGCAAATCAGGGGAAATATTTTTCCGCGGGCGCAAATTTGATGCTTCTTCTTATGATGGCACAGGAAGGCGAATTCGATGAGCTTGACCGCGCCATAAGGATGTTCCAATCGATGGATATGAGAATCAAGTATGCGCCGAAGCCGGTAGTGGTGGCGCCGTTCAACATGACGCTCGGCGGCGGGACAGAGATGGTCCTTCATGCTCCCAGAGTTCGCGCCTCTGCAGAGACGTACATGGGCCTCGTCGAAATCGGAGTAGGTGTCATACCGGCGGGCGGCGGAACGAAGGAAATGCTAGCGCGGAGTCTCGCGAGAGCGCCTAGAGTTCCGGATGCCGATCTTATGCCGTTTGTTCGCGAGGTGCTTGAGACAATCGGGCAGGCGAAGGTGTCCGCGAGCGCCGACGACGCGAAAAATCTGGGGTACCTGCGTCCGACTGACGACATTTCGATGAATGAAAAGTTTTTAATCCATGATGCAAAATCTACGGCGCTTGCCATGGTACAAGAAGGTTATCGTCCGCCGGAGAGGCAAAAAATAATCGCACTCGGCCAATCGGTTCTTTCGGGGTTGACGCTCGGATTGTATCTGTGGAAAGAAGCCGGGCGGATCACCGATTACGAATTCAATATCGGGAAAAAACTGGCCTACGTATTGTGCGGCGGTGACTTCACCTCACCGCAGGAAGTCGACGAAGAATATTTCCTCGGCCTTGAACGGGAGGCATTTCTGAGTTTGTGCGGTGAAAGAAAGACTCAGGAACGAATGCAATACATGTTGAAGAACAATAAGGCGCTGAGAAACTGAGAAATGATGCAAGGCGGCAGGATGCAACAGCACAAGTGAAAAGACATGATGCGAATGAATTTGTTTACTCGTGTCTCCGCTCCTTCTATAGGTTAATGTTTAAGCAGGAGGTTGTCCTAAAATGCACGATGCAGTAATTGTAACATCTCTCAGAACCGCCGTCGGGAAAGCACTTCGTGGTACACTGCGGGAGGCTCGACCCGACGAGATGGCGGCTGCTGTAATCAAGGCGGCGATTGAGAGAACGCGTGGTCTTCAGCCCGAGTCCATCGATGACGTTCTGATGGGTTGCGCGATGCCGGAGGGTGAGCAGGGGATGAACGTCGCGCGGATCGCCGCTCTGCGGGCCGGCGTGCCAGTATCGGTACCGGCAGCGACTGTCAACAGGTTCTGTTCATCAGGCTTACAGACGATAGCGATGGCTTCGGAAAGGATCATGGTGGGTTCTGCAGATGTAATTGTTGCCGGCGGAACCGAAACAATGAGCCTGGTTCCCATGGGCGGCCGAAAAGTTCTCCCGAATCCGCAGCTTATCGATAATCAGCCTGAGACATATCTCAACATGGGATTAACAGCCGAGCGGGTGGCGGCACAATATAAAATATCACGCGAAGACCAGGATAAATTTTCGCTGCGAAGTCACCAAAGGGCCGTCACAGCTATCAGAGCAGGAAACTTCATCGACGAAATTGTTCCCTTGAAGGTGAAAAGGAAATTTACGAAGAGCGGGACGACTGTTTCCGAGGAAACGACCTTCTGCGTCGACGAGGGACCAAGAGAAGATACGTCACTCGATAAGCTTTCTAAGCTAAAACCGGCTTTCATGGAAGGTGGTACGGTGACTGCAGGGAATTCTTCCCAGATGAGCGACGGCGCAGCCGCTTCAATCGTGATGAGCGCAGAAAGAGCAAGTGAGCTTGGACTGAAGCCGCTTGCGAAATTTGTCTCGTTTGCCGTGGCCGGAGTACCGCCCGAAATCATGGGGATTGGACCGGTCAAAGCTGTTCCAAAAGCATTGAAGCTTGCCGGACTCAAACTTGATGACATCGACTTGATCGAGTTGAACGAGGCGTTCGCTTCTCAGGCGATTGCTGTCATAAGAGAGCTCGGGATGGATGAGAGCAAAGTTAATGTTAACGGCGGTGCGGTAGCTCTTGGTCATCCTCTCGGCTGTACCGGGGCGAAGCTAACTGCAACTCTGCTCCACGAAATGAAAAGACGAGAAGCGAGATACGGCATGGTTACGATGTGCATCGGCGGGGGAATGGGTGCCGCAGGAATTTTTGAAAATATAAACTAAAGAAAAGTTTTACGTCCCTACCAGGAGATCCAAAATGGAAACGACACAAAAGCTGAGCTACAAAAAAGGCGGCAGCTTCCTTATCGAGGAAACGAAGCCCGAAGAAGTATTCACTCCCGAAGATTTCACTGAGCAGCATAAGATGATTGCCGATACGACAAGAGATTTTGTCGATAACGAGGTAATGCCAAACTTGGGAAAGTTGGAGGAGCTGGACTATGATCTTACAGTGAAGCTCCTCCGGAAAGCAGGGGAGATAGGACTTCTATCGGTCGATATCCCGGAAGAATACGGCGGACTTGGACTCGACAAAACAAGCTCGATGCTTGTGGCGGAGAATCTCGGCAAGACGGGATCGTTTGCAGTAAGTCATGGCGCACATGCCGGGATCGGGACGTTACCAATTGTCTATTTCGGGACGGAAAATCAGAAACAAAAATATCTTCCGAAGTTCGGGACGGGGGAGATGATATCTTCGTATTCGCTTTCCGAGCCGGGTTCCGGCAGCGATGCGCTGTCCGCCAAAGCGACGGCGATGTTGTCCGTCGACGGAAAGTCCTTTTCCCTCAACGGGACAAAGATGTGGCTTTCTAATGCCGGCTTTGCGGATGTGTATATAACCTTCGCTCAGGTCGACGGCGATAAGTTCACTTCGTTTATTCTTGAAAAACATTACAGAGGCATTTCGCTCGGCAAGGAAGAGAAAAAGATGGGGATCAAGGGTTCATCGACGCGTGCTCTTAATCTTGACAATGTGCAGGTGCCTGCAGAAAACGTTGTCGGCGAAATTGGAAAGGGGCATCGGGTCGCTTTGAACATACTTAATATTGGAAGGTTCAAGCTCGGAGCCGGTGTGATCGGCGGAGCGAAGTCCATAATAACAGAAGCGGTGAAATACGCGAAGACACGGAAACAGTTTAATGCTCCAATTATTTCGTTCGGGCTGATTAAAAATAAGCTCGGCGAAATGGCGATAAGAACTTTTGCAGGTGAATCCATGGTGTATCGAACCGCCGGATTGATAGACTCCATACTGCAGCACATCGATAAGAAAATGCCCGACGCGAATACGCTGGCATTGAAAGGTATCGAAGAATACGCCGTCGAGTGCAGCATCATAAAGGTTTACGCATCCGAAATCTTGAATTACGTTGCCGATGAAGGCGTACAAATCTTTGGCGGCTATGGATTTACCGAAGAATACCCGGTAGCGAGACCTTATCGTGATTCGAGAATCAACAGGATATTTGAAGGTACAAACGAAATCAATCGTCTCCTCATCCCATCCATGCTTATTCGCCGTGCCATGAAAGGAGAATTGCCTCTGATGGCGGCGAGTCAAAAATTGACGGATGAACTTATCTCATTCTCCGTAAATGAATCATCATACGATGGTGTATTGGCCGGTGAAATGGCGCTTGCTGCAAATGCCAAGAAAGTCGGGTTGCTCGCTGCAGGTGTTGCATTTCAAAAATACATGAATAATCTAGAACACGAACAGGAAGTGATCTGGCATATAAGCGACATCGCCATGGAATCCTACGCAATGGAAAGCGTGTTATTGAGGGTGAAAAAGATGTCGGAACCGATCCCTTCGGGGCAGACGAAAGTCAAGAGAGACGCATCGCTATACGTAGACATCGCGAGGGCTTTCGTTTATGACGCACTTGAAAGAGTGGAGAGCCACGCGAAGGCTGCGCTTGCGATCATTGCGGACGGCGATATGCTGCGTACGTACCTCACTGCTGTTCGCCGTCTGTTGAAATATGTGCCGATAAATTCGGCTTATATCCGTCGTACCGTCACAGATAAGCTTGCAGAAGCTGATAAGTATAGCTTGTAGATTTTTTCGCCGAAAAAAATTTAAAGCCCCACAGGATAAAATAGGACCGCGATAGAAAACTGTGAGTTCTCATCGTCCCCTGCAGCATGAATTTATTTCGCCGAGTCTACTTGAAGTATTTGGAAAGACTTGGTTTTATTTTTGAAAAGTCACCTTTAGTCATTCCGTAAATATTATGATCCAGGTAATGTTCTCTCAACCGTTCGTTCTCTCGGAGAACTCCTTCATGTTTGAAGCCCAATTTTTGAATCACGCGATTGCTGGGAGCATTTCCAGTTGCGGCTTGAATATAGATTCTGTGCAGGTTTAACTTTTCGAAGACATATTCCATCACTACCGCGGTCGATTCCGTAATTATGCCCTTATTTGCCATCCCCGCTTTGATCCAATATCCTATGCTTGTCCGCTGGTTCATCCAGTCGATCTGATGCGTGCTGACCAGCCCAGCAGTCTGGCTCTCGGCGTTTATACAAAAATGTATTGCGGTTTTCATTTGCATCTCGTATGTCCATTGTTCCACGATATGGCTTTCGTCGTCGACGGAACGGATGTAATCGACCCATGGCAGCCATCTTTCGAGATGTTCACGGGATTCTGTTATGATTCTGAAAAGCTCGTTTGCATCCTCCAATCGAACCGAGCGGAGTGTGACTCTTCTTCCTTCGAGGATCAACGAGTTGAAATTGTCCATGGAGCTTAAGATAAGTTCATGACGAGCACAATAAAAATGCTGCTGCACATCGGCGCGAAAAATATTTTGTGTCGCTCAGATTATTGTTGACTATGATTTTTCGGCCTTTGGTTATAACTTATAGCCGAAGTTTCATTCGAGTCTGGGTGATCGGTTTTTTGTGTGTTTAAGCCGGCTTACGGAATTTTGGGAGACAGTCCGCGTCGGTCTCGCGTTGATGGATAAAACTTTGCAGCGGTTGACGGCTGCGGGTCGGATCGGAAATTTTAATATAAATTTATGGAGGCATTAAATGCTATATGAGTATGTTTCCATCGGTTACTCTGCGACGAATTTATTGCTTGCGGTCATCATATACCTCAAAGCCACCAGAAGTCTAATCGTAAAGTTTTACCTTTTTCTTGTGAGCTGCTTGATTGTGTTCGGCGCGTGTGGTTTCCTATCAACCGTTATTACTTCGAATTATGCAATCGCCGTGACAGGTGCATTGAGTTCTTTTCTTTTCGCGCTGTTTCCTTTTTTCTTCCTCCATTTTATGATAATCATGGTGCGCCGGGAGGAACTACTGCAGTCTCCGCTTACTGTCGCTGCTGTCTATTTTGCAGGTCTCTTTAGCTACACGCTGGAGCTGATAGGCCTGATTCCTAAACCGACCGTTATCGGCGTAGGCCTTTCATCGATCGGCTACGTGTTTCTTGTGACGTGGATGTCCGTCGCATTCAGCATTGGCATCGCGATACTGTTCACGTTTCTGAAGGGGTTCAGCGAAAAGGGGACGAAGTCGAATCTCATTGTGGGTGGGTTTGCATGTCTGCTGCTGCTGCTCCCAGGACCTTTTACGGAATCGATATTCAATGCTTTTTTTCCGAAGAACATGGAATTGTACATCTTCACGTCTCTTCTCTCCTTGGTCGTGGCTCTGTACTTCGTGTTCCGGCACAAAATAATTATCAACACTCTTTACGATGCCATGAAATCTGCGCTGACGTTCATGAGTGATGTCCTGTTCCGGATGGATGATGACCTTAATATTCAGTTTGTCCGCGGCGGGTCGTTGGCGGTTCTTGGTTATCAAGAGAGTGAGCTTTTGGGAAAAAATCTTCTGGCGTTTACTCAGCAGGGAGAAGCCATTCGGACATACAAGGAAAATGCCATCGGCGGGAAAGAGGACGAGGTCGTGGTCGATGTGGATTTTGTTTCGAAGAGCGGCAACACCGTGCCCATGAATTTGTCGCTAACCATCGTGCTTGAGGCAGGACAGACTGTAGGTTTTGTCGGAGTGGGAAGGGATATCACGGAGCGGCGCCGTTCGGAGCTGCTGCAGGCTGCGCTCGTCAGACTTGCCGAAATTACCCGCGTTACCGACAACCTAAATGAATTCTGCAAAGCGATACACGAAGTTGTTGCGCACCTTATACCGGCAAAAAACTTCTACATCGCCCTGCGCGATTCCCTTAGCAATAGTTTATTTTATCCTTATTACGTAAACGAAGTTTTTGACGGACCGGAGAAGCAGCCGGGGCTTGATGCCTTTAACGAACAGGCGGCATTAAGCGGCAGTCCATCGATTCTAACGGTGAACGAGAGCAGCGACATGGATACGAAGGAGGCAGGCAATGCGGTCCGGAAAATGCCGGTTGATTGGCTTGGCGTCCCCCTGAAGACTGCTTCGGGTACGATCGGAGTACTGGGGATACAGAATTTTACCACTATGACGAGATTCAGCGATCGGGAAAAGAATTTGTTGTCATTGTTGTCCGGGCAGATTGCTGCAGCGATCGAGAGAAAACGATCCGACGAAAAAATCCGTGAACAGGCAACTCTGTTGGACAAATCTCAGGACGCAATCACGCTGGAGACACTGGATGGTATAATAACTTATTGGAACGAAGGCGCGACGAAGATTTTCGGATGGAAGAGCGAAGATGCGATAGGAAAGAAATTGGAATCGCTTATGAAAGACAAAATGCCGCAAGGCTCGAGCGCGGCGCGCAACAAGACTCTGAAGGAAAGCGAATGGGCCGGTGAGATGACCTCATTCAACCGGAGCGGTGATGAGTTAATTCTGGATTGCAGATGGAAGCTGCTGACAGACATCGAAGGCAATCCGAGAACAATAATGACAATATGCACCGACATAACTGATCGGAAAAAACTTGAATCGCAGTTCATGCGCGCACAACGACTGGAAAGCATAGGCACGCTCGCGGGCGGCATTGCGCACGATCTCAACAATGTTTTATCGCCCATCATGATGTCAGTGAGGGCATTGAAACGCCGCCTTAACGACGATCAGAGCGAGAAAATTTTGCAGGCGATCGAGTCGAGCGCAAAACGCGGCGCAGATATGGTACGACAGGTCCTTATGTTTGGAAGGGGCGCTAAGGGCGAGCGCGTCATACTCCAGCCTCGCCATGTCGTGAGGGAAATAGTGAGCATCGCGAACGAGACTTTGCCGAAGTCGATACGCGTCGATCAGTATATCCCTAAAGATTTATGGACGATCCTGGGAGACGCAACTCAGCTTCACCAGGTTCTTCTTAATCTCTGTGTAAACGCTCGAGACGCGATGTCCGAGGGTGGAGTTCTGACATTAAGCGCGGAGAATACAATTCTCAATGAAGAGTCCGCCAAGATGAACATAGATGCGAAACCGGGGAAATATGTTTTGATTGCGGTTAGTGATACCGGTGTCGGAATACCGCCGGGACTGCTGGATAAAATCTTCGAGCCTTTCTTTACTACCAAGGAAGTTGGCAAGGGAACCGGACTCGGTTTGTCGACTGCGCTGGCGATTGTGAAAGCACATGGCGGATTCATAAACGTTTTCAGCGAAATCAACAAAGGAACTTCTTTCAAGATCTATTTGCCTGCAACTGAGCTTGAAGAGGTTTCGACTGCCGTGGAGACCGATCTTGATCAGTACGTCGGACATGGTGAAATGATACTCGTCGTTGATGATGAATCGTCCATAAGAGAAATTGCACGGGCCACTCTCGAGGCATATCATTATCAAGTGGTTCTGGCGGGCGACGGTGCCGAAGCGATAGCTGTGTTTGTCAAGAACATGGAAGAGGTAAGAGCCGTCATCATAGACAATATGATGCCGATCCTGGATGGCAAGTCGGCAGTGTCTGCACTTAAACGAATGGAAACGGAAGTGAAGATAATTGCGACAAGCGGTTTGCAGGAAGAAGCTTCTGCAGGCTTCGCGGGTCAGATCGATGCATTCATCAGTAAACCTTTTACCGGAGAAAAACTTCTTAAGACGGTGTACGAGGTTCTGAACGAGGATTGAAAACAGGTCGTTGATCGATTGATGGCATGACCAGGGTCTCCATTGCGTCACCGTCATAAATTGCTCTTCACGTCAACCGGGTGTAAATTAATGTAAAGTGGAGAATCTCATTGAGAGGCTTTGAAATCAAAAGGCTGAAGGACCTTTTTGACAATTTTAACGGTCAGCGAATTGCGGTAGTCGGCGATTTAATGCTGGACAAATACATTTGGGGAAGTGTATCAAGGATATCGCCCGAGGCTCCGGTGCCCGTGCTGGAAGTCGAGAGCGAGTCTGCCCGCCTTGGCGGAGCGGCGAACGTAGCGAACAATATCAAATCGCTGGGAGCAGAACCTATTCTGTTTGGAATCGTCGGAGATGATGAGGCGGGAGAGAGAATCTCGCATATCGTTGCTGAGATGCAAATGACAAGAGAAGGAATCATTAAAGTTGACGACAGGCCGACCACCGTGAAAACACGCGTCATAGCCCACAATCAGCACGTGGTCAGAATGGACCATGAAGTCAGAAGAGACATAGATCGGAAAATTGCAGACCACATTCTGGAAGTCATGCGGTCTTTGAGAAAAGATATCGATGCAATTATTCTTGAGGATTATAACAAAGGAATCCTGACCGGGGAATTATTGTCGGAAGTCATCAGGTTTGCTAAAGAGAATGACAAAATAGTGAGCGTCGATCCAAAGCAGAATAATTTTTTTGAATATAAACACGTTACCGTCTTCAAGCCCAACAGGAAGGAAGCGGAAAATGCACTTAGGGTGACTATCGCATCGGACGAGCAGGCGGTAACGGCGTCCAAGGAACTGATGAATCGTCTCGATTGTAAGAGCATTCTCCTGACTCGCGGAGAAAAAGGGATGACGTTATTTTCTAAAGACGGAAGTTATGCCCATTTTCCGACGAAGGCGAGAGAAGTGGCCGATGTTTCGGGAGCCGGTGACACCGTGATCTCCACTTTTACCGTGGCTCTCATTTCGGGTGCGACGATCTCTGAAGCCGTCGCAATAGCCAATCATGCCGGCGGAATTGTGTGCAGTGAGGTCGGTATCGTTCCGGTTGACAAGGAAAAATTGTTTGCCGAAGTTGCAGGAGACTCAAGATCCATAGCCGAAAGCGTCGCCTCAGGAGAAGTCGGATGACAGGTATCTTCTCACGCGAAGAACTATCGGGAATGATTAGAAATCTTCAAAACGACGGGAAGAAGATCGTTTTTACGAATGGCGTCTTTGATATTGTTCATCGAGGACACGTGGAATATTTGAACAAGGCGAGGAAGCTAGGCGACATCCTGGTCGTCGGGATAAACTCCGACGCGAGTGTTAGAAGAATCAAGGGAGACAAGCGACCGATCGTTCCTGAATCGGACCGCGCTTATGTGGTTTCTAACTTGAAGAGCGTTGACTATGTCTGCATTTTCGATGAAGACACGCCTTATGAAACTATAAAATTGGTCCAGCCGGATTTTCTCGTAAAGGGAGCCGATTGGAAAATTGGCGACGTGGTCGGACGTGATGTAGTAGAGGGCCGGGGGGGAAAAGTCATCACTATTGAATTTGTCGACGGCAGATCGACGACCAACATCATAAAAAAGATTCTCGAAGTCATGCAATAGTGGCGTCAGCCATGCGCAAAAGATTTCTTATCCCAATTTTTACCGCCCTGATCTTCTTTCCGTTCGTAATTCTTATTTTATCATACACTCGTTTCTTCAATGATGAGGTCGGGGACCTGCTCACGACCATCGTGGACAATCAGACCAATGCGCGGCTCTATTTAGGGAAAATTCACGGCAGCATACTCGGTTCCTTTCAGATAGACGGCGCCGCATTGATGTACGACGACAAGCCGATCGCCCTGATTGACACGATCAAGATCTCTCACCTTCCACTGTCTATCATTGCCAAGACATTCGACGTTCTTCAATGTGATCTCTTCAATCCGCGGTTTTATCTCACTCGATACAAGGATGGAACGTTCAATGTTGATCATATTTCGAAGGCCTCAACCAAACCCGGTGGGAAATTCGATTGGCTTATTGTTTTGAGGAACCTTGATATTCATGGAGGGGAATTTACTTATTTTGATTCCACCAAAATCAGTTCTGTTCGTCCAACCGAGTCGACCCACCGTTTTGTTCCGTATGATTTTGAGTTGAAGAATATCGACGTCATCGGATCGGGGAACATATCGAACGGCAATTTGACGGCGAGCATTAAAGATGTTTCATTCTATGTAGAGCCTGCAGGTTTGAAAATCGGTTCCTTGAAATTTGACTTCTTTGCCTCAAGCGTCGGAACGGAAGTTTCCAGCCTCAAGCTAAAATCCGATGCAGCAAATGTCGAAGGTGATTTTACTCTGACTGGTCAGAACATCCTAGACGCAATTGATATAACAACCTTTCGGCAAAAACACCTCACGGCAAGTCTGGAAGCTAAAGGCATCGATATAAAGCAGGTCGAGAAATTTTTTGATCTTCCCATTTATCCAGTTTCAAAAGTGGGTGTGAATTGTTATGCGAGCGGGGATTTGGATACTCTATATATCAAACACCTCGATATCAGAACCGATAGTTCGTTCGTTCCGTTATCTGCAACTTTTTACAATCTGACCGATTCTTCTATTGCGATGCGTGTCGAGTCCCATGGAGCGTCGGTTAACTCAGCAGAATTGTCTGCTTTGTTAAATCCTGCGGGGATACCGGGTATTAGCCGGCTCAAGCCATTGCTGATAAATGCCGTTGCCGAAGGGATGCCGAACAATCTCAGAGTTAACGTCCAGTTGAGAAGCGGCGAAACCGAGTTTATCGGTGGTGCTGATTCTCACGGCGGATTATACAACGGTGAATTTAAATTTAGCAACGTGCACCTCGGCGAGATACTCAACAGTAATGGTTTGAATTCGACATTCAATGGGGAAGCGAGTTTCACTTTGAAGAATTCCAGAGGCTCATTTCCTGAAGGTGGAATTGTAGTTCAAATAGATTCATCGACGATAGACCAAGCATCGATACGGCACGGCACGGTCAATATTGCGTCTGTTTCAGACAGTCTGCATTTTGGCCTGAAATTTTTGACATCGGAAGGCAATATCGATGGAAGAGCATCGGTTGCCATCCGTTCAAAGGCATACCAATCCGATATTCTCTTCAGCGGATTGGATATATCCTCATTTATTCATGTCCCTTCCCTGAACGGAGTATCGACAGGACATCTTACGTTATCAGGAAGCGGATTTAATGTCGATTCACTGGACAGCAGGCTTTCAATTGTGCTGGATCGTTCTACCCTGGGAGGGGAACCGATCGACAGCTCGACTTTCACCCTTATCGCTGATACCAGGGAGGCAGATAAAAACCTGAGTTTGAAGTCGCCTTTTGCAGACGTGAGCGTCAACGGAAGTTTCATGCTGGACAAACTCCCGTCACAAATGTCGAAGTTGTTCTCCATGCTGGCGGATAGCTTTGACTGCAAAGTAACCGGCAAGGAGAGCGCATCGCAAAAGGACTCGATCGATATCGCGGGTCTGAGCGCGTCGATTGACATTAGAGTGAAGAATGCACGTTTCATCGGAAAGCTGCTAGGCATTTCAAAGATTTTCGGAAACCCTGAAGGTCAGATTAATATTTCATCGAGTGAAAAAGGAATCTCTTTCAACGCATCGGTCGATGCGGACACTTTCGGCTATTCGAAAGATTCCCTCCAAATCCGTACCTCTCGATTGAATGCCGAATTCAATTTGAACGGCGACAACAATTTGTCTGTGTGGAATTCGGGCAGCTGGTCCCTGAACACGAACTTCCGTGCGTTGGATATCAACCGGACTCACATCTCGGCGAAGATCTTGAAGGTCGGTTATATCTCGTCGCCCGATCCAGAAAAAGATTCGCTTTCTATCTTGGCATTTGGTGAAGTGGATTCCCTCGGAGAATTCTATGTGGACGCTTCGGGGAATATGCGCGGTGACTCGATTGATTTAGCTGCAAATACGCTCATGGGCAAACTCTACGGTGCTTCGCTTACGAGCCGCGCACCGGTCCATATTACATATTTTCCCGAGCTATTTGTGATTTCTCCTGCGACTTTTCTTGCGGAGGTTGACGGGAACTCATCCGAACCAGATTCGAGAATATCAGTGGAAGGAAAATATTCGCTCTTGAATGGCCCGGATCTCAGGTTTGATTTTGATAATATTGCACTAGCGGCACTACAGAAAATTGGACACCTGGATACGAACTCGCTAAAACTTAAAGGTGAAGTCAACGGGGACGCCAATCTTTCCGGGTCTCCGTCAGGAACGACGGTATCTATCGGTTTCAACGGAGAAAATATCGATTACAACGGATCGAAATCGAAACTTGTGAATGGGACTCTCAAAATATTCGGTGACTATCTTGAAATGTCGGCGAAATTGTCTAAGCCGGACGACTCATCGTGGTACGCATTACGTGTGGACGGAACTGTTCCATTTTCCGATAGTTCATCGCGAGGGATGCAGTTGAAGGTCGATGCCGATTCATTGAATGTCTCGTTCCTCGGTCCACTCTTGTCTGGAGTCGATGATCTGGAAGGAATGGCATCTGGCGAAATGACCGTTTCCGGGAAATATTCCTTGCCTGAGTTCAAGGGCGCGTTGAAAATCTCAGACGGAAAGGTCAGACTTGCTGTAAATCAGATTACCAATCATTTTGACGGAACGATTGACGGGCAAGGAAACAAACTTGTACTTAATCCTGTTGTGATTGAGAATTCGACCCGACAATCCAGCACCAAGATGATCGCCGGCGGATCACTCGAGATAAGAAATAACACCATTGCAGAATTTGATATCGATCTGAATGGATCGCTGTTAGTTCTGAACTCGACCTCCAGAAAGAGCGATCAGGGGATATACGGTACGGCAATCGCCGGATCGGAAGAACAGGGGCTCAAGCTGAAAGGGAGTTTATCGAGACCGTTTCTTGAAGGTTCCGGAATCGTGCAGAATACATCACTGACGCTTCTTCCGCTGCAAAACAAGCAAAGTACCCAGGTTGAGAATGTTATCTACCGGTTTCCTTCAGATTCAGAAAACACGTTGATGATTTCTCAAAAGCCGGAATCATATGAAAAAGAAGTCGCGTCGGGAAGTTTCATCGACAGCTTGAGATACGATTTGAATGTTGAGACCAAGGACAACGTAAATTTTAGAATGATTTTTAATCCGGCAACAAACGAAGAATTGGACGCAATCTTGGGCGGCAAGCTGCACCTATCAAATCTTTCCGGTGGTATGGACCTTACCGGTGACGTCAATATCTTGCCGGGATCCAGTTATAACTTTTACAACAAGCAATTTTCTGCGAGCGGGAAACTCAGGTTTACGGGAGATCCACTGAATCCCATCCTCGACGTAACCGGAATTTATCAGGGGATTGATACTTCCGAAACGGGGACTGGAAAACCTCAGAATGTAGTTGTGCAGTTAAAAATTACCGGGACGTTTAATCAGCCTAACGTCAACATATCTATGACTGTCGACAATGTTCCTTATCCATATGACCAACAGACAAATGCAGTGTCTTTTATACTCACCGATCATTTCGAGAACGAGTTAACCGATCCACAGAAACAAGGTGAGGCTAACATCTTATGGTCGCAATATGGGGCCGGGGCAATAGGAAGTTTTGGATCGTCTTATCTGTCGGGGCTATTAACGAACTTTCTTGGCAAGCAATTCGACTTCATACAAAGTGTCGCGCTGCAATATAATCCCAATTCCAGTTTCACGGATCCGAATGTGCAGATTACTTCAAAAATAGGTCCGGCGACTCTCAAAGTTCAAACACCTGTAATCACGACGGATATTGCCAGCACTGGATTCAGTTTTAATTATCCGCTCACTCTTCTGTTCAGCAACATGATATATCTTGAAGCTTCGAGAAATGTCGCTGTCAACAACCGCGTTTTGGGACAACGTGAGACGACGGACATGCTCCGATTGTTTTACCAGATAAGCTTCTGAAATCCCAAATTCCAAATCCGAAATTCAAGTATCCGAAGCAGGGAAGATCATGGCGAGTCGACGTCGGAACTTTATCTATGTCCGGGAAATTGTGCTTAGAGTTGTGGCTTTTTTACGATGGGACAACTCCGGAATGGATTTATTTTACGCTGACACCGGTCTGACTGAGAGCTTCTTCGTATAGCTTTTCGTACAGTGGTACAATTGAATTGACATTGAACTTTTCCACAGCCCGTTTCCTTGAGTTCTGACTGAATAATTCCCATTTCCTGTCGTCACTCAACAGCTCGATCGCATACTTTGCCATCCTCTGAACGTCACCAAGCTCGGCGATATATCCCGTCTCGCCGTGAGTAATCAATTCCGGCAAACCCCCGGTGCTGGACGACACGACCGGTACGCTGCACGACATCGCCTCAAGGGCAGAAAGGCCGAAGCTTTCAGATTGACTTGGCATCAGCATCAAGTCCGATGATGAAAGAATTTCGGAGAGGAGTATTTGCTTTCCGAGAAACTTGACGTCTTCGAAGATACCTAATTCCCGCGCAAGGTGCTCGGATTCCGATCTATCGGGCCCGTCGCCGACAAGAACAAGCTTGCTCGGTATCGTTTTCCTTATGATGTCGAAAATTCTGATCACATCCGGAACTCGTTTCACGGCCCTGAAATTTGAGACGTGGACGATTATTTTTTCCCCGCCCTGGGCGATCCGCGGTTTGAATTGGCAATCTTTTTTTCGCTGAAATTTTTCCGTATCGACAAAGTTAGGAATGACTTGGATTTCTTTTTCGATGTTGTACATCGTATTTGTTTTCATCTGGAGGAATCTCGAGACCGAGGTGACGTAATCACTTTGTTCTATCGAAAACTTTACGAGCGGGAGAAAACTCGGCTCGAGTCCGACGAGAGTAACATCTGTACCATGAAGCGTGGTGATTACCTTTATGTCTTTTGTAGGTGCCAGAATTTGTTTTGCGATGAACGCGCTTGTGGCGTGCGGGATTGCATAGTGAACGTGCAGAATATCGAGGTCGTGATACTTCGCAACATCGACCATCTTGCTCGCGAGGGAGTCGGTATAAAGCGGGAAGTCGAACAATGGATACTGGGACATTTCGACTTCATGATAAAACACGTCCCCGACGAAATTGTCGAGCCGTGCGGGCAGCGAATAGCTAATGAAATGGATTTGATGTCCTCTCAAAGCGAGCGCTTTCCCGAGCTCGGTGGCTACTACCCCGCTTCCGCCGTAAGTCGGGTAACAGGTAATTCCTATTTTCACGAAATTTTCTCCTTAGGAAAAATTAGTCTTGCCGGCTCTTATAAACAATGCGGGATCGTATAATTCTAGAATGTATGGTATAGGCCGATGTAATATGAGAAATGTTTGTAGGCAGCGATGCCGTTGCCCGCATCGCAGGACCAGAGGACCTGAGTATTCCTAACTAACGGAATTCCTCCTCCAATATGGAGTCCTGTATTATCCGAAACGTAAACCGACGACGGCGTTTGATGAAACAGTTCTGCGCCGAGAAAGAAGTCATCGGAAAAGTTGTACTGAACAAGAATGCCTGAGAAATCCCAATTCCTGTTTCCATTTCCCGGGTTAATCCAGTATCCTGCGCCGCCATATATTGTCCAATTGCCGATGTCCTTTTGCAGCCACAGCGGAAGGTAAAGCTGGGCTTTGCCGTTGCCGAGGCCTCTTGATGCGCTTCCCGTTGGGAGTTCCAGAATTGGAAAGGTCGCGACATCCGGTATGATTTCACCTTGATCGACGAATCTAAATTTTACCCCAAGCTCAGTATCGCCGTATCCCAATTGTGCTGCAGTCCCTTTCGGTGCATTGAATGAAAGAGGGAGCACCAGATGAAATTGAATATTGGGGAAAACGCCATAGTTGAATTCAACTGCCGGCCCAATCCCTGACGTTCCTCTTGCGTCAAGAGTCCCCGTTGAAAAAAGGTACAGTTCACCGTGCAGATATGGAACAGGCACCGGGTCGTCTGTGCGGAAAGGCGGACCGGCAAAAATCTTCCCTGCTGATAATAGGAACGCCGCTAAAAGTGCTAAGTGGATTTTTTTTACCATAGTAGTGATTTACTCTAAGAACGATATCATCAATCCTATTGTTCCACCTTGAGCTGCAGAAGGCCGAGGCATTGTGCCGCACAGATCGGCGCGATTTCTCAGTCGAAATTGAGGACGAGTCTTTAAATCAATGATTATGTTTCGGAAATTCCGTCCTAATCTTCACAAAGTCGTGCGGCATCATATTTGTGGAACTATTTGGCATGAGTTTCGTTAAATGATTTGATATCGAATGCCAGAAAGACTCAAATATCTGAATATCATTGTGTTGCTGACTTTCCTTGTGGGTCAGGTTCAGTACGCTTATGCATGGTACTTCTGCACGATGAATCGCGCACCAGTGAGTTCCACTTCTAATGTAATGATGATGGATAACTCAAATGAGAATTCTTGCGCTGAGTGCGGCGTGCAACAGGTTTCAGCCGAACAGAGTCTGAAGTCGAATTGTATGCAAGCTCGTCTGCAAGAGAAATCGGTCGTGGATAGTTTTACGAGTTCGCAGAAGCTGGTCCAGCATTTTGCTCAATCTATAATGCTCGGCCATGTTTCGGAGTCGTTCGGTAATCAACTTTTTCCCTTTAATCATAAGCCTTTCACTTCAACCGATCCTCCTCCTTTAGATATACCCACCTCAAGCGGTAATCTCCGCATCTAAGACATTTTCCCGAACATGACGTTCGGGAAGCCGATCATCACAGGCGTGATAGAGATCGGCTCGCCTTTAGTAATTCACTAACTTTTAACTAAAAGGTGAAGTATGTCTTTGCCAAACTTCAAGTTCTCATTTCTAAATTTTCAATTTGTCGCCGCGATTGTTTCAATCGCTGGGGCAACTGCTGTCGGACAAACGCAGTTGGATAGCCTGGTGACAATTGCCTTGAGGAATAATTTCAGGATCCGGATGGCGCGTTACGAGTCTAGCGCCGCCGAGGCGCGTGTAAGTCCAGCCGGAACACTCCAGGATCCTCAACTGACGATTATGGCGGAAAACGTACCGTCAAATTTTAAGCTGAACTCGGATGAGATGACGATGTTTCCGCAGTTCACGTTAATGCAAATGTTCCCGTGGTTCGGGAAATTGAGTGCTGCGGGTGATGCTCAAAAATACGGCTATGAAGCTTCGTTAAACAGGTCTGCGAGCACGACTCTCGAAGTCATGTCGAGTCTCAGGAAGGTGTATGGCGATATATATCGCCTCCAAGCATCGATTCGATACGTGGAGTATAAGCGGACTCTTCTCGGAAGTGTAGTCAGAGTTGCTGAGCAGCTTTTCGCCACCGGACAAGTTCCCCAGCAGGATGTGTTCCGTGCGACCGCCGAGGTGACGATGGCCCGATCGGATATCATAAATATGAATTCGATGTTGAGTGATTCTTATGCACAGCTTGGAGCACTTCTTGGTCAAAGTACCCCGTATGAGATACAGGTGGACACTCTAATACTTCCGTCTCTTCAACCGCCCGCCAGTCTCAAAGTGCGGCTTGATGCGAAAAATCCTGAGCTGAGTCAGATGCGCAACTCGGAATCTGCCGCCAACGCAGGCGCAGCATTTGCAAGAAAGGATGCTGTGCCTGACTTTGATGTCGGCTTTTCTTATGGCTATCGTGGTGCATCGATGCCCGATGGAACGAAGGCGCTGAACATGATGAACTTCGAAGTAGGGTTTAGAATCCCGATCTTTTACGGCGCAAGGCAGGAGAAAATGATCGACGAAGCGGATTTCATGAAACAGGCTGCGGAGTCAGAATACAGCTCGGTGGAAGTTGAATTATCGGCTCAACTTCGTTCGGCATATGCAGATGCACAGGCTCAACTACAATTGATGCCACTTTACGCCAGAGAGTTGATTCCACAATACGAAGCGACATACAATTCATCGTTGTCGGCATATTCAGTCGGGAGGACAACATTTGCGATGGTGGTCGATAATCTGACAGCTTTGATAAATACAAAAATTGAGCTGGTGAAAATAGAAGCAGCTTATTTTTCGGCTTCGGCTGATATATCGAAGCTCATCGGAGAAGATATTGAAAAATACGGGGGAGGAAAATGAAGAGGGACAAAATGCGGGAAGTCAGAGCCATGAACAGCATGCCGGGTTCTAATCGGGACGGCACAATTCGCAGAAATCAGACAGATGAAATTTTGAAACCCGGAAAGAGACAAATGAGAAATACGACTTTATTATTTATCCTGGTTCCGTTGATAGGATTAATCGCGGCGGGGTGCGGCAGCACATCGAAAAACAAAAATGCGAAAGGCGATTCAACGGTGATTACATCGGGCAAAGGCGAAAGGAAAGTTCTGTACTGGTACGACCCGATGAGCCCAACTACGCATTTTGATCACGCGGGCAAATCGCCGATGATGGACATGGATCTCGT
Organism: Candidatus Acidiferrales bacterium; assembly: GCA_035515795.1. NCBI lineage: Bacteria > Pseudomonadati > Acidobacteriota > Terriglobia > Candidatus Acidiferrales > Candidatus Acidiferrales bacterium. The sequence continues at coordinate 182,859 of DATJAY010000002.1, forward strand.
GCCGAAATACGCGGATGAAGATGAGTCTTTGAATGGATCTCCTCGGGGCAATCCCAACATTATCAAAGTCGACCCTGCCATGGTACAGAACATCGGCGTCGTGACGGCACCAGCGGAGTATCGCAAGTTGACGCGTACAATCAACGCGTACGGTGTCGTGGCACCGGACGAGAAAGAAATGAGCGACATCAACACGCGCGTGAGCGGCTGGATCGAACAATTATATTTTGACTACACCGGGATGAACGTAGACAAGGGGCAGCCGATGGCAGTAATCTACAGCCCCGACCTCATAGCCGCCGAACAGGAGTTTCTCCAGTCCGTTAATTTTGCTGAAGCAAGCTCGACCGGCGGCACAGCTGGCGGAAACAGTGTTGCACAGTCAAACAATCTTGTCATAAGCGCACGCGAACGTCTTGCTTTCTTCGGCATGAGCGACAAACAGATTGATGAACTTCAATCAACCGGAAGGGTAATCGAGAAGGTGGTAATCCACTCACCAAGCGACGGAGTAATTCTCGAGAAAGATGTTTTTGAAGGACAGAAAATCTCCGCGGGGCAAACTCTGTTCAGAGTCGCGAACCTGCATCGTGTATGGATACTGGCAGATGTTTTCAAGATCGACATGCCTTTCTTGAAATCGGGATCTCCAGCTGCAATTGAGTACGATAATTCCCAATCTTATGAAGGTAGAGTTGATTTTATTTATCCTGAGGTAGATCCGACCGCCAGAAGTGTCACAGCGAGAATTTCTCTCAGCAATCCCCGAATGATGATGAAGGTTGGACAATATGTAAACGTTGCAATTCATTCGCCGATCAGCTATAACGGACTTGCGGTACCGGCTCAAGCGGTTATTAACACCGGGCTCAGACAAGTCGTCGCGGTCGCACTCGGCAAAGGCAGATTCGAAATACGGGATGTGAAGTTGGGAGTCTATGCTGATGGATACTATGAGATTACCGGTGGGCTTGAAACGGGAGAGACAATCGTAACATCCGGACAATTCCTCATCGATTCCGACGCCAATCTCAAAAATGCTGGTGCGTCGTTGATGGCTAGCACGTCCGGAATGAATGCGGGAAATGGTGGAACGGAACAAGGAACGTGGCACACGCAGAGTCAGGGGATTGAGAATATACCCGGCATGAAGATGAATGTTCCGCAAAAGAAAGCGGTGCCGAAGAAAAAGATAGTGACTCCGAAAAAGAATTCTCTGGATGGAATGGATATGAATGTACCTGGGATGAACATGGGCGGAAAGAAAGATCCAATTAAAACTCCGACCACATCTCTCCGGGGAAAAATCGACACAACGGGACAGGAGAACTGAAATGCTTGCGAGTATAATTGAATGGTCGATAAAGAATCGCTTCATAGTCATTATCCTTTTTCTCTTTGTAATCGCGGCCGGATTCTATTCTCTCACCTCAAGCCCTGTAGATGCGATTCCGGACTTGAGCGATGTTCAAGTGATCGTTTACACGGAGTATCCCGGTCAGTCTCCTACAGTAGTCCAGGATCAAGTGACATACCCGCTTACGTCTTCGTTGATTTCGCTTCCGCACGCCAAGGCGGTAAGAGGATATTCTTATTTCGGTTTTTCACTTGTCTATATAGTTTTCGACGATGGCACCGACCTTTATTGGGCGCGAAGCCGCGTTCTCGAATATTTGAATTACGCTGCGAACCGTCTGCCACAAGGCGTTACGCCAACTCTCGGTCCGGATGCAACTCCCGTCGGCTGGGTTTATGAGTACGCTCTGAGATCGGATAAGAGAAGTCTTGCAGATCTGAGGTCGATTCAGGATTTCTATTTGAAGTACGGTTTGTCAACTGTTCCGGGCGTTTCGGAAGTCGCGAGCGTTGGTGGTTTTGTGAAGGAATGGAGGGCGACGCTGGATCCGAGAAAGCTTCTTGCGTACCATATTTCACCTATGCAGGTGATGAGCGCGATCAAGCAGAGCAACAACGATGTTGGCGGCGAGATCGTCGATCAGGCTGGTTACGAGCTGATGATAAGAGGACTTGGATACATAAAGTCTGTCGACGATATGAAGAAGATTCCGCTTGGTATGTCATCTGGAGATAAGTCTTTTTCGGTCGGCACTAAAACATCGAGTCGGCTTCAAACGTCCGACGAGCCGATGGGCTCCGGAATGTCCAGCGGGGAGTCTTCATCGCAGAGTCCGACCCCCGGTCCCGAGCCTCCCGTCTCCGGTTTCTCCACCGGTACTCCCATCCTTCTCGGCGACGTCGCCGACGTGAACATTGTCGCTGCCGCCCGTCGAGGAGTTGCCGATCTGAATGGTGAAGGAGATGTCGTCGGCGGAATCGTCGAAATGAGATACGGGCAGAATGCGCTGCGGGTGATAAACGGTGTGAAAGAAAAACTTAATGAGCTCAAGCAAGGTTTGCCGCCCGACGTGCAGATAGTTACTGTTTATGATCGCTCCGTATTGATTACCCGCGCGATCAATAATTTGCAGAGCAAGCTCATTGAGGAATCAATTATCGTCGCACTTGTTTGCCTCCTTTTCCTGTTCCATTTAAGAAGCGGGTTTGTGGCAATCCTGACACTTCCCACCGCGATACTCATGGCATTTATCGTCATGAGATGGCAAGGGATAAACGCTAACATTATGTCGCTGGCAGGGATTGCGGTCGCGATTGGTGCCATGGTTGATTCGGCGATAATCATGATTGAAAACGCTCATAAGCACATTGAAGCGGATGACGGAACGAGCGACCGATGGAAGCTGATTGCCGAATCATCGAAGGAAGTAGGGCCTTCACTTTTCTATTCGCTTCTCGTGATCACCGTCTCGTTCGTCCCGGTCTTTGCTCTGACAGATCAATCGGGAAGATTGTTCAAGCCGCTCGCATTCACGAAAACTTACTCCATCGCTGCTGCTGCTTTGCTCGGTGTTACTGCTGTCCCGATCCTCATGGGATACTTCATTCGAGGAAAAATTCCACGCGAGGAGAAGAATCCAATCAACCGGATCCTGATAAAACTTTATTCTCCTTTACTCGATTTCGTGTTGAAATACCGCAAGTATGTCCTTATCGCGGTGGTCCTGATCCTCGCGATCACTGTCTATCCTTACATGAGATTGGGATCGGAATTCATGCCGCCGCTTTGGGAAGGAACTCTTCTTTACATGCCGTCTGCATTTCCGGGGGTTTCCGTCACTCAGGCAAGACAGACTCTTGAGATGACTGATAAGATCATCAAACAATTCCCGGAGGTCGAGAACGTATTCGGCAAGGCCGGCAGAGCCAACACTGCGCTCGATCCTGCGGGCTTCGACATGTTTGAGACGACGGTGAATCTTAAACCCGAATCTGAATGGCCAAAAGGGATGACGCCCGAAAAACTCAAGACTGTTCTCGACGATGCCCTTCAGGTACCGGGCCTTTCAAATGTCTGGACGATGCCGATAAAGAACCGGGTTGATATGACCAGCACCGGCATCAAGAGCCAGATTGGCATCAAGGTTTCGGGCCCCAACCTGGATTCTCTCCAGTTCATCGGAGGAAAAATAGAAGCCTTGCTCAAACAACTGCCTGAGACTTTAAGCGCGTTCGCAGAGCGGGTCGGGAACGGCAACTATATCGACTTCGCCGTCAACCGCGATGAGGCTGCGCGGTACGGAGTCACAGTGCAGGATATTGAGGATGTGCTGCAGGGCGCGGTCGGTGGAATGCCAATCGGACAAATCGTTTCCGGCGTTGAGCGATATCCGATTACGGTGAGGTATGCGCTCGAGATGCGTGATAATCCGGAAGAGCTGAAGCGTGTTTTGATACCGACCTCGTCCGGCGGGCAGATTCCTCTTGGAGAAGTCGCTGACCTATCCATCCACCAGGGGCCGATGTTTGTCAGGACCGAGGGAGTCGTGCCGACAATTTATGTCTTCATTGATGCCAATACTTCGGACATCGGCGGATATGTAAGCGAGGCGAAGCAATATCTTTCCGAGAACCTCAACCTTCCAGACGGCTACTTCGTGACATGGAGCGGCCAGTTCGAATTCATGCAGGAAGCCGCAAGAACCATGATGTATATTATTCCTGCCACGCTCGTGCTTATTTTCCTCATAATTTATTTGAACACCAGGTCAATGACGAAGACGTTGATCGTCATGCTTGCTGTGCCATTCTCGCTGGTGGGAGCGATCTGGTTTCTTTATCTGCTTGGCTACAACATAAGTGTCGCGGTTGCCGTCGGGATGATTGCGCTCGCCGGACTCGATGCCGAAACGGGCGTCGTCATGCTTCTTTATCTCGATATTGCATTCGACAAACTCAAGGCTGCAGGGAAGTCGCTGACATTGGAGAATCTCAAAGAAGCAATCTATGAAGGTGCGGTCAGGAGAGTGCGGCCCAAGATGATGACGGCGTCCGCAATTCTGGCCGGTCTAATCCCGATAATGTGGAGCACAGGTTCCGGTGCAGATGTAATGAAGCGGATTGCAGCACCGATGGTCGGCGGAGTTGTCACCAGCGTTCTTCTCGAGCTTGCAGTATATCCTGTTATTTACTATTTGTGGAGAAGAAGGGAACTGGAACGGAATAGTGGAGGGAAGTCGCCTTCCTTATGAAATTTCCGTCATGAAGATGAAAGCCAGAAAGTCAATGCAATTCAGGAATGGGTACTGGCCCGGTTCGAATGTTCCGGACGAGATAATAATTGTCATGGCAGCGTAAGCTGGTATCCAGAACCGAAGCTGGATTCCTGTTTTTGCCGGATCACCCGGGATCGAAACTGAGCCATTACCCCGAAACATAGTTGCAGAATGGCGCAGATTGCATTAACTTAGTCAGGGAAAGCGTCCACTTTAAGAGACGATAGTTTTTCTTGGGTCGATACTTGCGTCATCTTTTCTTAATAGAGCAAAATTTTATTTCGATAAGGAACAGTTCGCTAAACTCGAGACTTTGGACTAATCAGGAAAGTGACAAGTAAAGCGGAGGCTGCATTCATGGACGGAAGAAATCGGAAAACGGTATTATCTCCCTGGGTGCGGGGGATATTGCTGGCACTCATCAGCATCGGCCTCATCATTTGCGGAATTTTGTATTACCTGGCAGAAAGAAGCCAGATCAGGAGCCAGCGGTACGAGGAAATCGCTGCCATAACAAACCTGAAAGTCAGGGAGATTGACCGGTGGAGACTTGAGCGTCTCGCCGATGCACGTGTGCTTTCAAAAAGCCCGTTGACAAGACAGGCTATCCTTGACTTGATCAGAGCACGATCCAACATGCAGCTCCGGGCAACGGTAGAGAAACGATTGGCACTGGAACAGCGGCTTGGATTGTACGTCGATGCTTTCGTCGTCGATACGATCGGGCGGACGCGAATCTCGATTGGCGCGTCATCATCCACTGTCGATACTGCTGAAGAAGTGGCTCTACATGAGGCAGTCACTGAGCGGAAGACGGTGGTGACAGACCTGTTCCGCAGTGCTGACGGAAGAATACTCATCGATGCCATGGACGTCGTCCTCGACGAATCAGGACGCCCGGCCGCAGTGATTGTCCTGCGAAGCGATGCTGACAACTTTTTATATCCGCTCATAGATTTATGGCCGGTTCCGAGTCGTAGCGCTGAAACCATATTACTGGAAAAACAAGGGGATGAAATCATTTTCCTGAATAATCTGCTCTTCCGTCCCGGGAGTGCCCTTGAAATGCGTGTCCCTCTCAGCTCCAATATGCCCCTCGCTGTCCAGGCGGCCTCGGGAAAAGTCGGTATGTTTGAAGGAAAAGACTACCGAGGAAAGGATGTCCTCGCAGACCTTTCCGCAATTCCTGACACGCCATGGCTGATGGTCGCGAAAGTCGACGCAAGTGAAATCCTTGCCGAGGCGACTTATCGCGGCGGTGTAGTAATCCTGCTGGTAATTTTGTTCATAGTCCTTTCTATGGTGGCGACAGGTTATGCTTATCGGCGCAGCCAGGTCACAATCTATCGCGAGCTATATCAGGCAGAGACAGCGCTTCTTCAAAGCGAGGAGAGATTCCGCGGCCTCGTTGAAGGTTCGACATCGGCCATCTGGATCCACGACGGCAAGAATTTTCTTTACGCTAACCCTGCTGCCCTGCAAATCACTGGCTACAGTTTCGACGAGCTCTCCCATCTAAACGTAGAAGGGATCGTACATCCCGATTTTCGCAAATTTGTTATGGAGCAGGTGGAAAAACGAATTAAGGGAGGCGAAATTCCAAAGCAGTATGAATATCAAATAGTGAGAAAAAATGGAGAGGAAGTATGGATCGACTTCAGCGACGCCGTGATAGATTATCAAGGAAAGCAGGCGATAATAGCTTCGGCATACGACATCACCGATAGAAAGAGACTTGAAGAACAGCTTGTCCAGGCACAAAAGATGGAAGCTATTGGCAGGCTTGCCGGAGGAGTTGCCCATGATTACAATAACATGTTAGGAGTGATCATAGGATATACCGATCTTATCGCCATGAATGTGAAAAAAGACGATCCGATACGCCGCTATGTAGAATTGATCGCCTCCGCGTCTAAGCGGGGAGCAGACCTGACAAGACAGCTTCTTGCATTCGCAAGACGTGAAATGGTTTCGCCGAAGCCGATTGACCCGAACAAGGCGATCGATTCACTCCAAAAGATGCTCGGGAAACTGATAGGTGAAGATATAATGCTGAAATTCTTCCCGGGAAAAAATATATGGAATGTAAAAATAGATCCGACTCAGTTCGATCAGATCCTTATCAATCTTGCCACCAATGCGAGAGACGCGATAGATGGAGTAGGCGAAATCGTCGTTGAGACTTCAAACATTGTTGTCGATGAGGCATACACTAAGAACAAGATGGGCTTCGCTCCGGGCGAATATATGATGCTTATTTTCTCCGATAATGGTAAAGGGATGGATAGGGAGACCGTGAATAAGATATTCGAGCCGTTCTTCACCACGAAGGAGAGAGGTCGTGGAACGGGACTCGGGCTGTCAACTTTGTACGGAATCGTCGGTCAGAACGGAGGAAACATAGACGTTTTCAGCGAACCCGGTGAAGGCACGACGTTCAAGATTTACCTCCCGCGCTATCACGGAAAGTTGGAGGGGCCTGAGCCGGAGGGAGATGCTTCAGGTGTGGCCGGCAGCGAGACCATCCTCATAGTTGAAGACGAAGGAGAGCTTCTCGAATTGGCGAAGAACAGCCTGGAAGAGTACGGTTATAAGGTGCTGACTTCGTTGAGTCCGGAAAGGGGTATTTCGCTTTGCGAGACTTGTCAGGACAGAATACATTTGCTTTTGACGGATGTGGTCATGCCTGCGATGAATGGGAAGGAGCTTCGAGACCGGGTACGGATGATCAAGCCGGACATCAAGACTTTATTCATGTCTGGTTATACCGCTGAGATAATTGCGCATCGGGGAGTTCTCGAAGAGGACGTCGAGTTCATACAGAAGCCGTTCACGCCTTATGCGCTGGCAAAAAAAGTGCATGAGGTGCTGAACTCCTGAGCAGTTGGTTGCGGGGCCGGGACATTTCGGCAGGTATGGCATCTGCATTTGTCCATTTCATGTCCACAGAGATCATTGTTGCTCAATCAAGTGCCGTCAGCTACAGATTGTCTTCGACTCTGCATCGCCGCAAGGTGAACGATGTGATTCAAGAATATCTTAGACCACAGGGTAGCACTTTATCCAACGGGAAATTGGAAAGAAGAGTTCGCTAGCATAAATTGTAATAAATGAAAAGAATAAATCTATTCCCTGTTTTACAATCCGGGACCAAGGAATTTTCGGAAAGACTAAAAAAAATAAAAAGCAGAAATTTTACTCTGGACGAAGAACTGATTTCCACGGTAAGTGAGATTATCTCCACTGTTCGCGCGGACGGTGATTCAGCGCTGATAAAATTCACCAAAGAATTCGACGGCGTTGAGTTGAAAGGTATAAAAGTGCCGAAAGCGGAAATCGACAAGGCGAAATCCAACGTCAGCGAAATGATGCTGGAGATTATGCGCGAGGCTGCAAATAACGTCAGATCGTTCCACGAAAAGCAAAAACAAAATTCGTGGATTGAGCAAAGAAGCGACGGGAGTATACTCGGCCAGCGGATTGTGCCGCTTGACAGAGTGGCGATGTATGTCCCGGGCGGGACTGCCGCCTATCCGTCTACCGTCATCATGAATGCGGTTCCCGCACAGGTTGCAGGCGTACGAGAAATTTATGTGATGACGCCGCCGAATAAAGACGGTTCTGTTAATCGGCTTGTCCTCGCGGCTTGCAGCTTGCTCGGGATAGAAAACGTGTATTCAGTCGGCGGAGCCCAGGCGATAGCCGCGGCGGCTTATGGGACACAGACCATCAAAAAGGCAGACAAAATTGTCGGACCGGGAAATATTTATGTGGCCGCAGCAAAGAAAATAGTATTCGGCGATGTCGGCATCGACATGATCGCCGGACCGAGCGAAGTTGTAGTGTTTGCGGACTCATCGGCAAATGCGAATCACATTGCCGCGGATTTGCTTGCCCAGGCAGAGCATGACAAAAATGCGGCTGCGGTTTTAGTTACCACCGATAAAGGTTTGGCGAAAAAGACTCAAAAGAAAATTTGCGACTTTGTTCCTGATTTGGCCAGAAAAGAAATCACGGAGGAGTCAATCAAACGAAACGGAGCCGCTTTTGTCGTAAAAGATGTCTCCGAAGCGGTGTCGTTGATCAATGAGATAGCGCCGGAACATCTCGAGATTGTTGCGGATAACGAATGGGAAATATTAGGGAAGATTAAGAATGCTGGAGCAGTGTTTCTCGGAACATATTCACCCGAACCCGTCGGCGACTATTTTGCAGGACCGAGCCACGTCCTTCCGACCGGCGGAACAGCCAGGTTTTCATCGGTCTTGAGTGTGGATTCTTTCTTGAAACGATCAAGTGTTATCCGTTATTCAAAAAATTCATTCGAGCGTGATTCAACTAAGATAAGAATCTTTGCCGAGAACGAAGGACTCACAGCTCACGCTCTTTCAATAAAGACAAGGGAAAAAATTGGGCGCAAAATCTAATTTCAAAAGAAGCGTTCTCGAATTATCGCCATATAATGTTTCCGGCCATCCCGCAAAAATCAAGCTGAACCAGAACGAAAGCCCTTACGATATTCCTTCCGAGCTGAAAAAAGAAATCATCGAGGAATTTCTCAGGATAGGATGGAATAGATATCCGGAAGTTTTCTCGACGTCGCTGCCGAAAAAATTCTCAGATCTCTACGATCTCCCAGAGCAATCGTTTATCGCTGCAAACGGGTCGAACGAATTAATTTACACGGTGGGGATGTCGATCGTAAAAGAAGGAGTCGATGTATTAATACCGCAGCCGACGTTTTATTTGTTTGAAAAAGTCGCGAAGATCCTCGAAGGAAACATAATCAGAGTCTATTCGAATTCCGATTTGACGTTTGATGAGAACGGAATATTGGAACATGCTCGTCGAATGCAGAATGGACTCGTGATAATAAGCTCCCCTAATAATCCGACGGGAAAATCGGCATCGCGCGAATTCATAATAGAACTTCTTAAGTCCACGGGCGCCATGGTGTTGATAGATGAAGCCTATATAGAATTTTCCGAACATCAGAGCAGTATAGCTCTGACGAAATCTTTTAAAAATCTTGTTGTGCTGAGGACATTTTCCAAAGCTTTCAGTCTTGCCGGGCTTCGAATCGGCTATTTGACAGCGGATCCGGAAACCGCATCCCAGATATTGAAGGTGAAGATACCCTTTACGGTAAATCCACTTTCCGAATTCACTGCGCTTAAGCTCCTCGAACACCGATCCCTTTTTGAGGAGCGCGTAACTTTTTTGAAGAAACAGAAAGTCTCGATGATGGATGCGTTGAGGAAGATCGACGAGGTCGAGGTGGTCGATTCGGACTCCAACTTCTTCTTGTTTGCGACCAGACTCTCTGCAAAGGATATGTTCGAGGATTTGTTAGAGCGGCAGAGCGTGCTGATTCGGGATGTCTCTTCCTATCCGCTTCTCGAAAAATATCTTCGTGTCAACGTAGGCTCAAGAGAAGAGAGCGAATATTTTGTTGAGTCGCTGCACAGATGTTTAGGACGAAAGATCAAAAAGCAAAATCTGAGAGTCAAAATTCAATAGGATGCAATTCCGAACTTGTTTCTAAAATTTCCGGTATTTGTTCATTTGTATAACGTAGACTATATTTAATTGTCATGGTTGCTCCTCTAGTATATTTCTTAGACGATGATGATAACATAATTAAGCTGGTCAAGTACGGGCTGCGCAACGAGCAGTTCAATGTCAAGTACTTTAATCACCCCAATGCTCTTGTCGATGCAATAAAGATGGAATATCCGGACGTCGTGATCAGCGATGTCATGATGCCGGAGATCGACGGAATCGAACTTATTGATAAGATGCGCGGACTTGCGCGATTGATGCCGGTAATTCTGGTCACCGCGAGAGCCGCCGTGGACACTGCCGTGCGTGCCATGAAGGCGGGAGCTTTCGAGTATCTTACGAAACCGATCAACTTTGACGAGTTGAAGCTTGCTATCGGTCGTGCGGTCGAAGTCGGCCACCTGCGAACCGAGGTGGCGGAGATGAAGTCGGGATTCAAGTCTCGCTACTCTTTCGACAACCTCATCGGGGAGAGCGAGCCGATGACGGCCATGCGCGAGTTCATCAAACGAGTCGCGAATGTGACCGAGGCGGTTATCCTGATGCGGGGCGAAAGTGGTGTGGGGAAGAATCTTGTGGCGCGCGTGATCCATTATACCAGTCCCATCGCTGAAAAAAGGTATCTTGAAATAAACTGTGCGTCGCTGCCGTCAAATTTGCTCGAAGCTGAATTATTCGGTTATGAAAAGGGCGCATTCACAGATGCAAAGACCTCAAAAAAAGGCCTGCTCGAGGTGGCGAGCGGCGGAACGGTCCTGCTCGATGAAATCACAAGCATGGATCTTGGACTTCAAGCGAAGTTCTTATCGTTTATCGAGAACAGGAGAATCAGGAGAGTAGGAGGACTTGAGGAAATTCCCGTAGACCTCCGCGTGATTTCGGCAACGAACTCAAATCTGGAGGCGGACGTTGCAAGCGGCAAGTTCAGGAGTGATCTGTTTTATCGAATAAATGTTGTGTCCCTGGCGGTCCCGCCGCTTCGCGAACGAGACAAGGACGTAATTTTAATCGGCAGAAGATTCATCGACGACTTCAACATAAAATTCAAGAAGCATGTGAAGGGATTTACGACTTCTGCAGAACGCAAACTCCTCTCGCATGACTGGCCCGGAAACGTCCGTGAACTGCGGAACGTCGTAGAGCGCGCCATGATATTTGCCGAGAAGGAATACATCGACGGGGATGAGATCGCCTTGACAAGCATCGGTGCGCAAGTTGCCGGTCAGTCCGACGGTCTTCACCTGCAGAAAGGGCTGACGCTTGATCAGGTCGAAGGAGAATATTTAAAGAAGGTCCTGGAGTGGAACAACTTCAACCTGGAGGCGACGGCAAACCAGCTCGGTGTTACAAGAAAAACTTTGTGGGAGAAGCGCAAGAAATACGGGCTGTTAAATTAAGCTGTTAATCAAAGCCAAGAATTTTTCTTTCTCTACCTGCCAATTCAAAACACCCGCCGCTCTGTTGCAATTTCCAACGAGATCTTGGTAATGTTCCTCGTGGCTCGTCATTTCTAAGATTTTCTCTGCCGTATCGGATAAATTTTCCGGATCGACTATCTCACCGATCTGAAATTTGCTCACAATACCCGCCATCTCAGGGAAATTCGGCACAATTACCGGAAGTCCCGCCGAAATGAATTGGAAGAGCTTGTTCGGAAGGGCGAGGTAATGACAAAGCCCCGAATTTTCCATCAGGTAAATTCCGAGCGTTGCTTTAGAAAGCTCATCAATTACTTCCGAGTTTCTTAATTTTCCAATAAAGTGGACCCTACCGGATAGATTCAATGCAGCTGTAAATTCCTCGAGTTCCCCACGAAGCTTACCGTCGCCGATTAACTTCAATTCGTACCTTTCCGGCAGAAGTGTCAACAATCTTATCAGATTGCACAAACCTCTCCCTCCCTGAAAGCCTCCGGAAAATGCCAGGGTGACTTTGTTGAGTGACCGTTCGCCAAATGCCGGCGCGCGTTTGACGTCGGGAACGTTCATGATCACCGTCGTCGGCTTTCGCCACTTTGTTTCGAGAATATCTGCAATAGATTTGTTTACGGTCAGGACATGGTCGACATATTTTATCGAGATTTTCTCAACAAGGTTCCAGAACATGAAGCTGCTTCGTTTAGTCTTCAAGCTCGGCAAATGTTCATACAATTCTTTTGAATCGTAAATTAGTTTTACGGATGAGCCGTTCTTTGTCGGAAGGGTACTCTTCGAGGAATAGCGTCGTTTATTGGCTACAGCCGGAAGGAGAGAAAACAAATCGCCGGCGATTATGATTTTTGCGCGGGACCTCCTCATTTCCGGGATGGCACGCTGGTAGAACTGGAGGAAAAATTTTTTTCCTGACACGTGTGCCATGGGTAGGCGGACCAGAGTCTCGCCGATTTCTTCTTCGCCGTCAGAGGATATTCCAACCAGTCTTGCATCGAAACCGGCGTCGAGGAGGGAGTGCAAATACTTCGAGCTGCGTGAATCATACCGCGGATCGGAGCTGACGAGGATTAGTACGTCGAGTCCCGCATGGGCAGGATCTCGCTCTGCGCTCGACATGTTAGAAGACGAACGACACCGTGAAGGTTTGGCTGTTCCCGAAGTCTTGTTTCAAAGGTATGTATGAGTAATCGAACTTCAGGAGACTATAGCTCACACCCGCGCCGAAAGAGTACCCGGCGATTTCTATCCCCGACGAATATCCGGCCCGGAACTTAATATAGTTTTGGAAGGAGAGTTCCGCACCGATGCCCGGTGAGATTCCTGCGGATTTGAAAGCGGCTCCTTCGAGGTAGCCTGTGATTGAAAAATTATCGTCGAGCGGTTTTGTGTAGCTTCCGCCGATGCGTATGAAGGCAGGAAGTGCAATCTTCTCTGAGATCATCGCGGAAGACGAACCGAAATTTCCTCCCGATAAACCAATCCTGATATCTTCCATCGGAGAATACTGCATGCCAAAATTCAGTGCGTACCCGCTCGATTCGTAGACGAAAAGTTTTTCATACAAATACAAAGCGGAGATACCGACGCTGACATTATCGAAATTGTGAGCCACACCCACCGCAAGGGCGAAATCTTTTGCGGAGAAAGACGACTGGGGATCGTCGCTCGGTGAAGTCCTCACTTCAATGTCCGGCACACTTGAGAGAAGGAGGCTTGTTCCGAATGAGAAGCCGCCGCCCTGGAATCGCGTTCCAAACATGTCTATTGTCGTCCCTGCAAAATAAGTGCGATGTGTCAGCATAAAGTCAAGTCCGATTCCATTCTCATTTTCAATGGAAGCCAGCCCGGCTGGATTCGTGTAGATCGCGGTTGGCTCGCCGGTGATTACGTCGTTCGAGTTTGCAAGAGAAAGATCTCGAGCTGAGTAGCCTACCTCCAGTATCTGGAGGCCCGCCGCACCGCCTTGGGAGAAAGCAGTTGCGGAAAAAAGGAATACAGCCGCCATGACAAATGCCAAATATTTCATAAATCAGAACCCAAATATTAATGAGATTGTCTGAATACCGTAGGGAGAAAACGGTTCCGCCACATAGGCATAATTGATTTCAGGTGTAAAGTCAAGGAAAGAAACTCTCGCGCCGAAGCCGAAAGTAGGCCACACCTTTGTTCCCACATTTTCTTGATTCCCGGAGGAGAAACCTCCCCGGATGGCGATAATATCGACGGGATAAATTTCCAGACCTGCTTTGATGCCATTCAGCGACGAGGAGCTCGAGATATCATACTCGGCGGAGACGGAGGAATTCAGGACCGGCAGATGATACGCCGCCCCGATTTTAATAACATGAGGAAATGGTGTGCGGAAATCCGAGCCGTCGGTGCCGTATACACTCGTTGAATTCCAGTGATACTCTTCTCCGAGATCCGTGACGACAAGTGCGAGCGATAGGAAATTAGTCACCTCATACAATCCGCCGAAATCGAATCCGAGTGCGGTGGAAGATATGCCGGAGTAAAGACTGTAATAATATAATTTTAAACTGAGCCCGAGAGACAATCCCTGCGTAAACTGGTTCGCGAAACTGAAGTAAAACAAATTCTCACTCGTTGACAGATTCCCCGTGTGAACGCCGTCGCCGTCTCTTTCATCGATGTTCGATACAGTGGCATTGATCACTCCGACCGAAAGGCCGGCGTTCGGCTTGAGCCCTTGAGTGTAAGTGAGCACGTTCAATTGTCTGTCCAGGGACAGAAGCGCAACTGAAGCTGCAATGCTTCCGCCACTTTGAAACGATGCGAGTGCCGGATTGTAGTAAGTGTAAACATTTCCCGATGCCAGGGCAGAGATTGAATTCCCAAGCGACATTCCTTTTGCATTTAGTCCAATTCGGGAGAAGCTGCCGGGGTCGCTTTGCGCAAGTGAAACGGAACTGATGATCAGGACAAGAAAAAATGTTTTCATCTCAACACCAATATTTTTCCCCATGAAGGAGTTCCGCCGTTCACGACGACGCTGTAGAAATATACTCCGTTGTCTACGAAGCCACCGCGATCGCTTGCGCCATTCCATAGTTCATCTGCGTTGCCTTTGGAATCGATTGGAGTGCGCGTAGCATTTTGAAGCAGCGTTCGGACGATGTGCATCGAGAAATCAAGAATTCTGATTGTCACCCTACCTCCGTTTCCAATGTAATAATGGATCCTTCCGACATCGAGGTGCGGGGAGAACGGATTCGGATAAAAGTAGGTCGAGTTAGCGGCCACGGTCGCATATGCCCTGAGAACATGCCACTCGCTCGCGTCGAAGCCCGCGCCATTATCGATGCCTACGGCGGAGCCGTCACCGGATCCGACCCAAACCGTGTCTCCGCTTGTAGCGACAGCGTAAAATGCCTGAGATAAGTCGGAGGAAGGGTGAGAAATGGATTGTTTGGTGGTTTGATCATAAATATTTGTGATTACCTGGCTCGAACTTCCGAGATCTGAAGTGCGAAACAATCCATCGTCTGACACGCCGTATACGACTGTGCTGTCTTTAGATGCCATGCCATGAAAAAAGTGACCGTTCCAGATGCTGTGCCATGTTGCGCCGCCATCGTCTGTATAGCTGAGCGCCGAGGTTTCAGTAGGATCGTTAGCGACAACTGTCGCGCCCCAAATGCGATGAATCGAACGGGAATTTTGTCCTGCCAGTGAGACAACAAAATCGCCTGAGATTGAGCTGGACTCATTTTG
This sequence comes from Candidatus Acidiferrales bacterium, assembly GCA_035515795.1. Classification (NCBI taxonomy): domain Bacteria; kingdom Pseudomonadati; phylum Acidobacteriota; class Terriglobia; order Candidatus Acidiferrales; species Candidatus Acidiferrales bacterium. The sequence continues at coordinate 198,220 of DATJAY010000002.1, forward strand.
ATGGCTGAACTTTTGCCAGGAGTAGCCGTTGTCGGCAGTCTTATCTATCCCGCCTGCGGTTCCGACATAAAGGACACTGTCTCCATCCGAGTACAGCGAGAATCCATACTGGTTGTAGTTTGTCTCGTCCGTGATTTTCCCCGCCAGAACTGAAAGCTGAAAATTGTACGTGCTGTCCTGATTGATGTAGCTCAGATTATCAGGAGGCAGCACGACTCTCTGCCAAGTTTTTCCGAGGTCATTGCTCCTCCTCAACCCACCGGCCCAATTGGCGGTGTAGAGGTAGCCCTTGTGAAAAACAAGTGAGAAGGTGATATTCTGGACGTTTGTCGTTACCGGAAGGGCCCTCAGCGTGTCGTTGCCGAACACTACAGTCGTGTCTGCTTGTGAATCTACGCTTTGCGGTTCCTTGGTCCATGTTGTACCGTTATCCGTCGATGCAAATAGACCTTGCCCGACCAGATAAGTAGTGCCACCTTGGTCCATCGTGGTCGAAACCGCAACGGCAATCGTGTCTCCCTGGATTGCAACTGCATCAGCACTTATTCCCGTTGGGCCATTTTCTAAGTTGGTTTGGAATGACATCCCGCCGGTGGTAGCCACGTTCAACCCTTTATTGGTCGCGAGGAAAACCCGGCCGTTTGAAATCAGTATCTGGCTGACGGTGTTGCTTGAAGGTTGAGTAGAAGTCGTGTCGGCAAGCTTGTAAGTCCGCTTAAGGAATTGTGCGTTTGCGTTTGGGACGTAAAGACATAAATACATAATGGCACAGACGATGAAAAGAAAATTCATTTTTAATTTCATTAATAGACCTTGATCTTGTGTGATAGAGAATCACTCTGGAGACCACTGCGGCTAACTGCGTGAAAGGTAAACGTGTATGTGCCGAGCTCCGGCGGGTTGGGGTTAATGAGCGGCGGAAGTTGAATTGTAAGCGAATAAGTGCCCTCGTTTGTCGCCGTGTTGCTCGGTGGTCTCAGCTGAAACGGATTGCCCTCGGCGGGATTCCCATCCGGTTTTGTTGAGTTGAAGTACACGGTCTCAATGTCGCTTATGCCGAAAGGATCATGGACGTACGCATATATATTCAATAAAGTTGCGTTGTTGGAATCGATTTTGACCGAGTCGGGAACGGACACGCTGTCGATTACCGGCTCTTCGGCCTTGGAGTTGAACAGTCTTAGAGTTTTGACGGCGTAGTTCCCGGATGATCCATTGCTATCGTAGGTTACAAACGTATAGTTGATATTGCCGACGTACACATTTTCAAAATATGTCTGGACCGTTCCGGCAATCGTATCTCCGTTTGTACTTGTGAAGAAGATATCGTTCAAAGTGCTTCCGGAATCATTGTCGACTCTTACTTCAAGATACTTGAAGTTTTGCGTCGAACTTATCGCCGCTCGAAAGCTATCGCTGATTGTCGCTTGAGCAGGTTGAACGGCGAGATACGAAGCTATGTCGACGCTGTCGTTATCAAAGTAAATCAACTGCGTGTTTATCGGCTGCGGCGAGTTGTTTATGACGACATTGCTCGCCTTCTGACACGAGCCGACCATGATGCCGAGGATGATTACTAGAAGGCCCGCCCCCGGCAGAATCTCTTGTGATCGAAAAACTTTCTTCAAAACAGCCTCAATTATGTTGTAAAAGGATTTGGTGAGAAGGAGACGATGAAAATCAAAATTGTCAACCACCCGATGATTTTGCGCTTGGTATCGAGTGGACTTGTGTCCGCTACCGGAGGGTGATCGAGTTTTATGAGAAAGAACAAGATGGCACACCAGAAAAGCCAGCCTGTCCACCCTATGTTAATACTGCTTGCTCCTTTCAGCACGTTGCTCGGTATCAACGGCAGAATGCCAAGCAACCCAAGGAAAAGGATTACGAAGAAGAATGCTCTTGCGATTCGTTTATGGGCCGAGGCGAACATTGCGTAAATCATATGCCCGCCATCGAGCTGGCCGACAGGCAACAGGTTCATCGCGGTAACGAACAAACCGAACCACCCCACGCACAAGAAAGGATAATGATAAATCTCGCCCATCGGCGGCACAAATTCTCTGTGCGGATTCGTGAAAATTATTTCAAGCAGTTTGAAAAGAATCGTGTTGCCGAAAGCGAGCGGGATCCCCTCGGATCCCGGAACGGTGTTTGTCGCGAAGTCGTAATTGGGATGAATGTGAAGCAAGTAATCTTTAGATGGCAAATGCGTAAACCCGAACACCAGCACTGCGACGCTGACTATGAATCCGGCGATCGGGCCCGACACCCCGATATCGAACATTGCTTTGCGCGATGGTACGGGGGTTTTTGTTCTTATCACGGCGCCGAATGTTCCGAAATTCAAGAGTCCCGGAATAATCGGGAAGGGGATGAAGTACGGAAGGGTGGCTTTGACCCGATGCTTGAGCGCGTAAAAGAAATGCCCGAACTCGTGGGTTCCGAGGATAAGCAGCAACGAAATGCTGTAGGCCAGTCCCGATTTGAAATTTAAAAGATCGAACGGATCTTTGCCGATCCATTCAACGCCCGCGAGAGTAGTTGTAAACAGAGTGACCAGAAGAAGTCCGACATGCAGCGGCACGCGCATCTCCCGCCATGAAATTGAAAATGGCACTTCGTACTCGATCCGTTTTCCGTCGACTGGATCTCTTATCCACGATTCGGACATCTAATTAATTATTCTACCTTCCTTTTGGCGGCGTTCTGTCGCCCGCGGATCTTTCAGTATTTTCGCCCCTTCCATATTACTCCTTTTCCGAAATAGACTGCGAACGGAAGTACGGCAACATATATTAAATAATAAATCTCAAAATAAAGTATAAATTTCAAGTGAGCAATCTTGCCATAATGCTTCAGTGTCGGATAAACGAACAACGAGTCGATCACTGATTTCAGAAAGAAGAAGGAGACAAATACCGGCAGTGAGCGGAAGAGCGAGAGAATTATCAGCCAATGCAGGATGAAGCCTGGCGCGAGAGTAATGTATCCGAAAAATCCTGTCTCTTTACCTCCGGTTGCCCATCTCTTTCGCTGTGAGAAAACTTCCCTGAACGACTCAACAGGGAGAGTCTCTACGAGCGTGGATTTTTCCATCGGGTAGCAGTAGCTCCATTTGCCGGACCTCGCAATGGCTTTCAGGAGCGCAAAGTCCTCCGTCACGCTAAATTTTATGTTTTTGTATCCTCCGATCTCGTCGTAAGCTTTTTTCCTTACCACAAGGTTGTTCCCGAGACATGCTATTGGTTTTCCGATTGTCGCCGCGCCTGCGCCGACCGTCAGCAGGAAATCCCAGTCGAGCGCCTGGATTCCATAAATGGGTTTACTTGTTTTCGAAATAAGGGTGACGCCTCCGACGATCCCTGTATCGCCGTCGAAATACTTCAGTGTTTCCGTGATCCATGTCGGCGGAACTACGCAATCCGCATCCGTCAGGAAAATAAATTCTCCCGTTGCGTTTTCGATACCCTGCGAAAGCGCATTTGGCTTGCCGCGAAGCGCACTGCTTCCCTTTGCATCGACACGTCGAACATAACCGAAATCCCGGGACATTTTGTCGATGAGTGACGGGGTCGCGTCCGTTGACTGGTCATTTACGATGATTATCTCGAGTTTATCACGCGGATATTGGAGACCGACCAGCGAATTCAAACATGCCGGCAGATTCTTCTCTTCGTCTTTTGCCGCAACGACCACTGATACCTTAGGCGAACGTGGCGGCTGATGACCGGCAACCGATGGTTGACGGCCGGTTCTCCGCGAGCGATATGCCGCATAGGCGTAGAGCATCAGTTCCGCAAAGTATAGCAACACCGACAGCTCCAGAATACTTATGAAAGTCATTTTCGGCCAAGCTCCTGCGAAACCTGAAGCTCTGCCATCCGGGCAGCTTGAGAAGCAGGGTCAACTTCGAGAGCCTTATTCAAACATATCATGGTCAAGCTGAGTTTTTCATGTCGGTACTCATACGCTGCTCGAGCCAGGAACATTCTTTCATAAAAGCCGATTATCTGTCGTGAATAATCGGTGCCGACATTTTTCGCGGCCTGAAACCCGTTCAATCCGGCAACGTTGAACGGCACATAACCGGTGTCGGTCCTGATCGCAAACAACAAGCCGTAAGGGACCTTATTGAATCCCGACAAATATTGATCTTCTATTTCCGGTCCGGCAAAAACCTGTCTGCCGTTCTGCATTGCCCCGGTTATTATCTCACGAATGAAATTGTGATAGCTCAGCTCGATGCTGTTTGGATCATAGGGTAAATCGTTTTCAAAAACCTTTAGGTTATCCTGGTACAAATTGTAAACACGGTCGTAATTTAGAAACAAGAAAGAGAACCGGTTGTGTACCTGGGCAGCGTACCATGATCGACGCAGCAATTCTTTGTCAATCACGATGATATCTTTTCTGATCTTGTCGACATTTTGGTAATAGAGCGATGCTGAGACGAAGTTGTCCCACTGGTATGAAAGCACGATGGAATTCGGAGGAAGGGCTGATAGAATGTCTTTTGTATAATGTTCGACCGAATAATCTTTGCTCGCGTCGACTTCGTCATAGTTTGCGAAAGCCGAAATAACCGGGAATGCCAGGAAGATTGCAGCAGCTGGAATGACCATCCTGGTACGGTGGGAGATGGTTTCAATCAGCCAACGGAAGCCAATCGCAGAGAAGAAGCTCAGCGCGATGTACGCGAGCAGAAAGTAACTGGCTATGTCATGGATGTCGTAATTGGCTGCGTACAGCAGATCCGAGACGAGGAGTATTAGACAGAACCAAAAGTATTTCCTGTACGATCCGAAGGTGTTTGTCGATAAAAGGGAGGATGCAATTCCGATGATCACAAGAATGATTGTGATTCTGAATTCCCGGTATAAACTTGAGAAAAATACGCCTAGCTGTTTTTGGAATACGTCAGACGAGCTGAACATCCATGTCCTGAATTGCTTGCCGGATACATGACGGATAAATCTCCGCAAATTGTCCGGGTTTCCCCAATCGAGCAACGGATTTTGAGAAGCTCTTATTGGAAGGTAAAGATAAAGCAACCCGGCTAACGCTCCGCCGACAATGATCCAATAAATGTACTTGAGATCAAAACTTTTCCGGCGGTAGCTGGAAATGAAAAGGAAGATAAGCCCGGGCATTATCAGGATCGTGGTCATGTGGTTTGTAAATCCTAAGCCGAGGACTAATCCTGAGAATAGAGACCGAGACCTGGAAGGATTCTCGTAAAGATTCAGCCAAAGGATCAAGATTGTTGCGAACAACAGGAGTTGAAGCGGGTAGACTTCGATTGATGTACTCTGTTCCCAGAAAGTTCTGGAGAAAATCAGCATTAGGGTGCCGAGTATCGCAGCCAGTCTTGTGTTGAGTCCTGTAGCCTGAAGGGGAGTTGAATTGCCGTAACGTGATTGCTTTTGTTTCTTGTTTTTTCCTAAAGTTGTTGCATCTAAAGTGCAAAGCACGCACAACGCTTTTGAAAAGACGAAATAAAATGTGCCGCCGGCGGTCGCAGTACAAGCAACTGCGAAGAAATTTGCGCGGAGGGCCACCTCGGAAAAAATGGGGATATGGACAAATGCGAAGCCTAACAAAGTGAACAGCGGGTAACCTGTCGGATGGGCAATTCCCAGGGTCCACAATACAGTCGTAAGTTCTCCGCCGTCGATGTACGGTATGCTCCGCGACATCGTGAAGAGATAGACGGTGAAGGATAAAATAGTCAAACTGCCGGCGATTGTGAGATCGATGAGCCGCCAACCTTGCGGAGGTTCCCAGCCCTCGCGGGGCCTAGTCTTGGTCACGCTCAATTGTTGATAGGACCTTTCTTAGACTGGAGCTCATTCTCCTCATCCTGGCTTTAAGGCTGTCGAGAAACTCATTGGGGTTCTTGAAATCGAGATGCAACGCGAGGGACGCAAGCTCGTGTTCTTCGTGCGGGATCTTATGATTCGTTTTGGAGAGCGAAGTATAGTTCATGAACTCGATTGTACGGTAGAAATTGTAGGTCTCGGAAATCTCATTCGCCTCTTCTTCGGCCAAGGCGCCGATGCCTTTTAGCTTTTCTATCAGCTCGAGAATTGGGCAGGGAAGTGTATCCGTCAACAGCTCGAGCCTGCTGAGAGTCAGCGTCTGCACCAGAAACTCTATTGCAACCATGCCGCCGTCGCCCGATTTTATGTCGACCTCGTCGAAATAATTTTTGCTCTGAATCAGCTTATTATAAATGGAAGCGATCTCTTTTACCAAAGAGGCATTTAACTTAAAACCGCTCAGGGTCTGGGTCAGCAATTTCTGAATTTTCGGTGATGGGAAGATGACTCTGAACCGAGTCATCGCCATCACTTCCCAGACGGACAATCGTTTCTGAAGATAACTTTCGTATTCCGTCTCCGTCATCAGGAGGGGTGCGCTCTTTCCCTCGGGACGCAACTTCGTATCTATCGTTAAGAATTGACTGCCGTTCGAATCGAGAAGGTTCTTCTGAATCTCAGGGATCTTTTTCTCGATCGCGGGGTGCATAGATTTCAGCTTATCCGGAAGAATGAAGACTACATCAAGATCGGACATGAAGGACATTTCGCCGGATCCGAATTTTCCGCCGGCGATCACGGCGGGTTCATTCTTTCCGAAAACCTTCTTGAAAGCATCTGAAAAGAATTGTTCTGTTACCTTCGTCCACCTTGCCTGCATTTCGGATATTGAAATAGCATCCAAAAGAAAAAGCAAGCCGAGTTTTACCTCGTTGAATTCCTTTTGGATATGAGCGGGGAGAAAATCCGACGTGTAGACTTCGTCATCAAAAAGTCTGTCCGGTGTTAATGCCATATCGAGAAGCAAAGGCTCCGCGGTCAGGTAATCCACGAACCTGGTCGATTTACAGCAAAGCGTCAGAATTAATTTTCTGAAACTTTCATCCTGCATCGATCTGTAAAACACTTCGAGACTCTTGATTGCAGGAATAAGGCGTGCAAGATTTTTCAATGCAAGATCCTGATCCACAGTCTGCTTGATGTCCTCAAAAAGATCGGGTGCAATTTCTCTGAAGGCTCTTGTGATAGTTGCGGGGAATTCTATGTCTCCCGCTCGCGCGACGCCGCGGGAAAGCAATCGAGTGTTCCTGTAGGCATCCTCTATTTTCGTCAGGCCGTAGTTCTCAAGGACATGCCGGGTTCTCTCATCGTTGATCGATCCGTCGAGGAGCTGTTCAGTTTCTGTTCTCTCTATAGGCTGGTCGATGCGGAAGACATTGTCAAACATGCCAGTCACGGCATCAAACCGGCTGAACAGTTCATTTCTAAACTTGCGTTCGTTTTTATAGCCGCATCGTTTGGCAAGATTTCGAAACTCCGCGCCGTCGGAAGGGAGAGTGTGAGTTTGCAGATTATTCAAAAGCTGAAGCCTGTGCTCGACGAGCCGGAAGAACTTATAAGCATCCGACAAGAGTGACGCCTCATGCTTGTCCACGAATTTACTCTTCTCCAATGCATTGATGGCTTGAAGAGTGTTGCCGGTTTGGATTTCCGGACACGATCCGCCGTTCAAAAGCTGAAGTGCCTGGACGATAAATTCTATATCTCGTATTCCTCCGCGGCGCAGTTTGACATTAAGCTCGCTGGGGTTGGTAGCTTCGATGCGGATTTTCATCCGCGGAATTTCATCTATAGGATTTTCAAGCCATGTTCTAGGGTATACAAAGGGACGAACATTACTGATAAATGCTTGGCTCACCGATTCGTCGCCGGCAACATGGCGTGCTTTGATAAGCATTTGTCTCTCCCATAACTCGCCGCGGGACTCGTAATATGCAAGCGCTCCGCTGAGGCTCTGGGCAGCGGCGCCAGCCGAACCGTCCGGCCGCAGTCGGAGATCAACTCTGTAGAGGCGGCCTTCTGCCGAGTCCGCAGTCAGCTGTTTCATGACCTGGCTGACAAAATGATTTGCAAGCTCGGCTGCGACTGCGGGATCGTCATTTTCCTTCTCTGAAAAGAGGAACAGGAGGTCGATGTCGGAACTGTAATTGAGTTCATTGCCCCCAAATTTCCCGAGTGCGATGCAACTTATCGGCGGGATGGATTCCTTCTCTTTGAATCCTTCCGAAATGATTTCAAAAAAAATTTTAAGAATGGCTTCCGCTAACTGGGAAATCTGCAGAGTGGTGTCTTCGATTTTGTCCCGCCCGCAGATATCGCGTGCGCCGATCCTTAGAATTTCACGTTTGTAAATTCTTCTAACCGAATCGTTTTTCTTCGTCGCATCAGCGTATATCGAAGCTTGACGCGATAATTCTTGAAGGAGTGTATCGGGGTCGAGAGGCAACTCTATTCCCTGGGGAGAAAAAAGATATCTGAAGTAAGACGGATGCTTGACAAGGATGTCCGCAAGATACTGGCTTGTCGAAATGATCTTCAGAAAATCGTCTCTCAGCCTTTTATTTTTCGAAAAATCGGTTATGACGGAAGCGGCATTGGGGGTGACGGCGAGGAACCGCTCGAGGTTATTTATCGCCATGAATTGGTCGGGAAGCTGCGATGTGATTTCTTCGAGCTCTCCGATGAATTCGGCGGAGCTGACGGACGAGCCGGATGTAACTGTCAGTTCAAAAATTTTCCGGAGAAGATTTGAGGTATCGTTCTTAATCTTTTCGGTCACGAGAATCCAGGTATTGCATTGTTAAGAAAGCAAGGAGTGCGGAACCGTGCATCAATGCATTTTCGTCAATTTTGAATTTTGAGCTGTGGATTGACGCGGTTGCCCCTGTCTTTTTGTTGCCCGCTCCTATCCACCAGAATGTACCCGGCGTCTCTTGCAGAAAGTATGCGAAGTCTTCTGCACTCATCACCGGATTCATTTCCACGGTCGATTTTTCGCCGAACAATTTCTTTGCAGATTCTCTCGCAAGTGAGGTTTCGTTTTCAGAATTAACGAGGACGGGATATCCGTTGCTAATCTCTACCTTGCATTTTCCGCCGAAGCCTTTCGCGACTTCCTCCGCAGTTTGTCTTATCAGGCTCAATCCCTTCTTACGCCAGTTCCCATTCATAGCACGAAAAGTTCCGGACAACTTCACCTCATCCGGGATGACGTTAGTTGCTGAGCCTCCGTGTATCGAGCCGATTGTCAGCACTGACGGCTCGAGAGGATTTCTCATCCTGCTGATTACGTTCTGAAGGGAGCTTATGACCTGCGCCGCAATTATGACCGGGTCGATTGTCTTGTGGGGCGATGCACCATGGCCTCCTTTCCCGATCACGGTGATGTAGATTTCATCCGCGGAAGCCATGAGTGGCCCGGCTTTGAATCCGAACTTGCCGACAGTCAGCTCTGTCGTCATGTGCTGTCCGAAAATGACGTCGACATCAGGATTGCTGAGAGCGCCATCCTTTATCATGGATGGTGCGCCGCCCGGGTTTTTTTCCTCGCTGGGCTGGAATATAAATTTTACCGTTCCGTTCAGTCCGGTCTTAAGCTCTGAAAGAATCCTGGCCGCGCCGATCAACATCGCCATGTGTGCGTCATGACCGCAAGCGTGCATTTTTCCCGGATTCTTACTTGCGAATGGAACATCGCTTTCCTCGTTTATCGGGAGCGCGTCCATGTCTGCTCGAAGGGCTACAACTCTGCGGTCGCGAATGCGCATTTTGGAAACCGCCGGAGGATCTCCATCGAGGATTCCGACGAGGCCGGTTTTGCCAACGCCATTTTTCACACGAATGCCCAACTTTTCAAGCTCGTTTGCGACTATTTTCCCTGTGTTTAGTTCCTGGAATGCAAGCTCAGGATATTGATGGAACTCTCTCCTAAGTTTCACAATTTCAGAAAAAGATTTTCTTGAGATGGAAAGGATTTTTTCGATCATTTATTTAAAATATTTAGTCAGCGGATCAAATTCAATTGAAGTTTAAATTTTTAGCGAGCCGCTTTGATTACTTGACCTCCAGAGACTTCGCACTTAAATTGTGTCAGGATGACTCTGCCAAACCAGCTTACAATTCTCAGAATAGCGCTCACGCCGCTGTTTGTTTTGCTCTTCATAAGCGAGAGGATCGTTTTGAAGCAAATGTCGGTGCTCGTGTTTGTCGTCGCCGCCTTAACGGATTGGTATGACGGGTGGATCGCCAGAAAACTCGGCACGGTTTCACGGTGGGGAATCTTTTTGGATCCGCTTGCGGACAAAGTTTTAACCTCGGCAGCGTTTGTAGCTTTCGCGTGGCTCGGTCTCATAGAATGGTGGATGGTGTGGGCTATCGTAGTACGCGATATTTCTATTACCCTACTGCGGTCGTTTGCGGAATTTCGCGGGCAGACTTTGCACACGAATTTCTCTGCGAAGGCAAAAACAGTCTTCCAGATGGTTTTCATTTATACGATTCTCCTTGCGGTCATTTTCAAAACCTCTGTGGGATTATCGCCCGTGGTCAAAGAGGTTCTCAACAAGAATGTTCTCTACTATTCGATGCTGTTTGTGACTGTTCTGACTCTCGGCACCGGGCTTCAATATGTTATAGAGAATTTTAAGCTGATTCATTCTTCGTTTGCGCCGGAAGCACACAGGGCGGATGGATAACGATACGGATCGGACCGCTGCGCGCGGAGATGGACACAATTTGCGCGAAGTTTCTCAAGGTCCGGGTGGAAGGCCGACCCTTCTCGATAAACTCATCACGACCGGATTCGGAGCCGGCCTATCGCCATTCGCACCTGGAACGGTTGGCTCATTCGTCGGTCTGCTGGTCTATTTTATTCCGGGATTTGAGAGGGTTTATGTCATTGTGCCTGCCTTCGTTGTTTTTTTCGTATGGGGAACATTTGCTGCCGGAAGAATGGAGAAAGAATACGGGCATGATCCACCTCGCGTCGTGATTGACGAAATTGTGGCATTCTGGGTGGCGATGGCGTTCATCCCAAAGCGCCTTTTCCTAATGGCTGCTGCGTTCTTGATTTTCAGGATGCTGGATATTTTCAAACCATTTCCGGCAAACTATTTCGACAAGAAGAGCGGCGGCATATGGATCATGCTCGATGATCTTGTGTGCGGAGTTTACACAAACATAATTTTGCAGATTTATCTTTATTCTCTGAAGTGAAAACCGCAGCAGTAATCACCATAGGCGACGAGCTTCTCATCGGCCAGGTCACAAATACAAACGCAGCTTTCATTGGACAGAAATTATCTGAGGCAGGCGTCGAAGTTACACAAATGGTTGTGGTCGGCGATGACTACGAAGAAATTATGAAGGTGTTCAAGGAACACCATGATGAGGTCGATGTCGTTCTGGTGACCGGCGGCCTCGGCCCGACACATGACGATATCACAAAGAAAGTAGTTGCAGATTTTTTCAAGAGGAAGCTAATCATGGACAGCAGCGTGCTGGAAAATGTCCGCGACAGGCTTGCCAAGAGGAACATTCCGCTTCGGAGAGTAAATGAAGAGCAGGCACTGGTTCCTGAAGGATGTGAAGTCTTGATGAACCATTGGGGGACTGCCCCGGGAATGCTGTTTGAGAATGGAAATAAATTTTTCGCCGTAATGCCGGGTGTGCCGCACGAGATGCAGAATTTGATGACGGAGTACATCGTACCGCGGTTGAAATCCAGGGCGATCGGCCAGGTTATCAAACACAAAGTCCTCAAGACGACCGGGATTGCCGAGTCGAGCTTATATGAGCTAATCGGGAATGTCGAAGAAATTTTAGGGGGCAGGGCGAAACTTGCTTTTCTTCCGAGCCAGTTTGGAGTCTGCCTGCGCATTACGGTGAAGGCGGCGACAGACGGGGAAGCGGATTCGATTATAGCCGATGTCGAAAAGAGAATCAGGACCAAAGCGGAGAAATACATCTATTCTGAAGGAGAAATAGAACTTGAAAAGGTTGTCGGAGAACTTCTAAGTGGAAGAAAGCTTACGATTTCGGTTGCCGAAAGCTGCACGGGAGGGTATATCTCGCATCGTATCACGAATATTCCGGGAAGTTCAGCATATTTCGATCGAAGTGTCATCACATATAGCAATGAGGCCAAAGTGGAGTTGCTCCATGTTCCTGTAGAACTTATTGATAAGTTCGGAGCGGTGAGCGAAGAAGTTGCGCGTGCCATGGCAGAAGGGATCAGGAGCACTTCAAAGACGGACATAGGAATTTCGGTCACGGGAATAGCGGGCCCGACCGGCGGCACCACCGGGAAGCCTGTCGGTTTGGTTTATATCGGACTTGCCGATCGTGCTGGTACCGTAGTAAAAAAATATATGCTTGCTGATGAACGTTTGAGATTTAAGGAACGGACCTCGCAGGCGGCGCTAGAACTTGTTCGAAGGCGAATTCTAGGGCTTGAATAGTGCGAATATTCTTTGGGGCGACGTTGCCCGACAGTGTGAAGATGCAGATCATAAGAATTCAAGAAGAGCTTCGTCCGAGCGTCCATGACGCAAAATTCGAAGGTAAGGATAAACTCCACATCACGCTTCAGTTTATAGGCGATTTTAAATTTGAAAAATTACCCGAGCTTTTTTCATCTGTCGAGTCTGCACTTAAGGAGTTATCCCCTAAATGGTCGGCAGTCGAGGTAGTCGGAATGAATTTTTTCCCGAGCGAGAAAATTAGAAGAGGCATCTGGCTCGATTGTCAGGATGACGGTACATTGAGCAGAGTGTCCGAAACGATAAAATCTGTAACTGCGAAGTTCGGCATTGTACCGGAAGATCGTCCCTTTAAGCCGCATATCACTATCGCCAGATTGAAAGATCGAAATGTTCGCCTTTCTCGAACACATACGGACGAACGATCCGTGTCATTCCGTCACTCGGATAATTTCGGACGTGACAGGGTAGAAGACTTGAAGAAATTTGAAAGTGAAGGTAAATTACGCTTCGAGAAATTTTCCCCGGTGAGTATTGCGTTGTTTGAAAGCAGGCTGAATAGAGACAAGTCCGGTTCAGAGTATAAAATTTTGTCGGAGATTTCGGCGAGTAACGCGTAGCATGAGTAGGTTGAGAGGATACTTTCCGTAAAGTTTCCGGTAGTAGCCGCTTCGGAATGTTAACGTGTGGAGAAACGGCTTGCGGAAATTTGCTTGGTGTGGGACAACATGCATTGTGCCATGATAAATCGCTCTCAATTCCATCGGATCATGAGTATTTATTAAACAGGAAGGAGTTATAAAATGGCAGAGGAAAAAGAAGCAAAGCTGAAAGCTCTCGATATTGCATTGAACCAGATCGAGAGGGATTACGGAAAAGGCGCCGTGATGAAAATGGGAGAAGGGCCGATTGCAAGAATCGATTCGATTTCCACAGGTTCTATTTCCCTGGACTGGGCGTTGGGCATCGGCGGCGTCCCGCGCGGAAGGATTACGGAGATTTTTGGTCCGGAATCCTCGGGCAAAACCACGTTGTGTCTGGGTGTAATTGCGGAGGCTCAAAGGCAAGGAGGCATAGCCGCTTTTATTGATGCCGAACACGCGCTTGACCTAAATTATGCGAAGCGAATAGGCGTCGATACTAACAACTTGCTTTTGTCGCAGCCGGAATTTGGCGAGCAGGCACTCGACATCGTTGAGACGCTTGTCCGCAGCGGTGCTATCGACGTGGTCGTTATTGATTCGGTGGCTGCGTTGACGCCCCGTGCGGAGATCGAAGGTGAAATGGGAGACGCACAGATGGGTGCGCAAGCCCGTTTAATGTCTCAAGCGCTTCGGAAGCTTACTGCGGCAATAAATAAGAGCAACACATGCGTCATCTTCACGAACCAGCTCCGGAGCAAGATCGGGATCGTTTATGGAAACCCTGAGACGACGACCGGCGGCAACGCTCTGAAGTTTTACGCCGCGCTCCGGCTGGATATCAGGAAGCGTGACCATATCAAGGAAGGTGCAGACATAGTAGGTAACAGGGTACGAGTGAAAGTTGTGAAGAACAAAGTTGCGCCCCCGTTCAAAGAAGTTGAATTTGACATTCAATATAACGAGGGGATCTCGAGAGTAGGCGATTTATTGGACGTTGCCGTTGAACACAATATCATCCAGAAAAGCGGTACATGGTTCTCGTACAAAAATGACAGGCTCGGGCAGGGAAGGGACGCCGCAAAAAAATATTTCCAGGACAATCCCGGGATGTTGAACGAGCTGGAAGCGGAAGTGAGAACAAAGCTTGGTTTGATTTCTAAGAACGGGAACAACGGGAAGGTATCCGAAAAGCAAGACGAAAAAAAATCCCGCGAAGCGGGATCCCGCCATGCAGATTCTCCGGCGGGACAGGACACAAAGAGCAAGAAGTAAGTAGTTCATGGAGCACCGTTGGCAATTGGCATTAGTCGTGGACTATCAACAATAAGCCAGATGAAAATTGTTTCGATTGAAAAGTCTCCTCGTTCTGGCAAAATCAAAGTGTCGTTCGATGAAAGGGAAGTGCTTATTTTAAGCAAAGAAGTCCTTATAGATTACGGTCTTAGAAAGAACGACGATATTTCAGACGGGCTTCTTCTCAAGATTCGTAAATCGCAGATGTACCATGATACATATCTCGCGGCGATGCGGCTCATCAATTACCGGATGAGAACGAAGTCGGAATTAGTTAAGCGGCTCAGGGAGAAAAAGTTCCCCATCGAGATGATCGAACTCGTGATAGGAAAGTTAAGAGATGTTGGTTTGATAGACGATGAAAAGTTTGCGGAAATGTTCGTTGCCGGAAAGGTGACACGAAAGCCAGTCGGCAGGCGGGAGTTGGAGCGCAGGCTGCTCGAAAAGGGAATTACCAAGGAAGCTGCAGCTGCGGCGCTCTCGACCGTCGGCGGCGAAGAAATTCAAAACGAGCTTGCTCTTCGGGCCGCACGGACAAAAATCCGCGCACTCAAAAGATTCGATAAGAAAAAGCGACGTGAGAAACTGATCTCATTCCTTGCAAGGCGAGGGTTCGACTGGAGCATAATCAAAAATGTGGTTCGCGAGACTTTTCCGGAAAGGGTTTCTCGCGTGGGGTCTTTCGATCATTCTGAGAACGGAGACTTAGGTGCAGACGATATTTAGAAAGAACAGCTTCAAGGTTTTTCTTGTAATTATAATTCTTTTGTCGGCATTGTGGGCGCTTTCATTTCTCGGGGGCGTATTTGCCCTTCTTCTTTTGTCGATATTGATGACTTTTCTTCTTTCGCCGATTGTCGAACTCCTGGAGACGAAAGGGATCCGGCGTATCTACGGGATTCTCATGATTTATTCTGTAATTGGTGTCGTGGTGGCCGGATTGCTATATACATTTCTGCCGCCGCTGTTCAATCAGATTGTCAGCCTGAAAGAGGCGATAGGGTCTCCCGACTTCACGCGGAAGTTAAGTGCAATTCAGTCGGAAATTCAGAGTAAAATTTCTTTCATTGATTTCGGGAACATCTCAGAGAAGATAAATGGTGCAGTGGTACAGTTGACGAGCAAGTGGTTTACAATATTGACAAGCGTCGGTTCGTTTTTGATGTTGCTGATAATTGTTCCATTTGTTTCTTTTTTTCTCCTTAAGGACGGTGAATTTATCATTCAGAAATTTATCGCCCTTGTCCCGAATAGGTATTTCGAGATGAGCCTGAACGTTGTTCACAAAATCGGCATCCAGCTTGGCAAATATATTCGCGCATGGTTCACCGAAGCTGCGATCGTCGGGATATTGTCCATAGTTGGTTTGCTGGTCATGGGCGTTAAGTACGCCGTTATCATCGGTGTAGCGGCAGGGATCGCGAATTTGATTCCGTACCTCGGGCCGATTGTCGGTGCAGTTCCGGCTATTGTGGTCTCCTTCGTACAGATGGGGAATCTCAATATGGTATTGCCGATCGTCGGACTTTTTGCAGGGATAAGAATTATCGACGACATAATCATCGTGCCAACCGTGTATTCGCACGGCGCCGAGATGCATCCTCTGACGATTGTTTTATTGGTTCTGATAGCGGCCGAGCTGGAAGGAATTGCAGGGATGGTATTGGCTATGCCGCTTTATACAGTGTTCAAAGTTATAGCAAAGGAAACGTATTGGGGACTTACTTCATACAGAATTACAAAATCCGGGACGAACGCTGAGACGGTCTTGAAGTTATCGAAGTAAGTTGCAGCTTCCGATTAATCTTATTTAGTTTACAGTTGTGATTTGCGCGCGCGGAAAAAGCTCAGAGCGGCTATTGACATTGGCAGACATCCCGATTAAATTAGGGTCAATGTTAGCGGTAACAATTCAGAGTGACAAAGATTCTTAAAACAATTGCCGAAGAAGTATAAAAAGTAGTAGAGTAGGTTACTTCGTAACGGTGCAGGTTTAGCGAGCTTGGTAGTTTCTTCGTAAAGTTTTTTTGCTGTAAATATCCGAGATTAGATATTAGCAAGTGTTGCATGCGAGAAGTAACCGCAGTACAAAAAATCTAAGGAGTAAGCAAAGGTAGAAAAATGCTACTGATTTTTGCGGGGCTGCGTGGGAGAAGCGGCCGCGAGCGGAATCGAATTCTAAGTTTCTTTAGTTGTCAGATAACGGGGCAAAAGATAATCACTGGTTTTAAATGTTATAGGTCTATCTAATTTTAAAGGAGAAGCTAGACATGAAACAATTACACAGGTTGGTAGTTCCTTGGTTGTTTTTAACCGTCTTACTTCCGGCAACGACATTTGCCGGAACAACCGGAAAGATTGCGGGGACGATAACGGATAAAACAACCAGCGAGGCTTTACCCGGCGTCAACGTCCTCGTGATGGGAACATCCTTGGGAGCTTCAACAGACTTGAATGGTCAATACACAGTTTTGGAAGTCTTGCCCGGGACATACAAGTTACAGATTTCTATGGTTGGGTATAAAAAGGTCGTTGTAGAAGACGTCGTCGTCCATATCGATCAAACCGCACATGTGGACGTAGCTTTGGAGCCTGAGGCGGTTCAGGCCGGGGAAGTTATTGTCACAGCGCAACAGCGGCTCATAAAGCCTGACGTGGCTACAAGCGTTTCTTCTTATACAGGGAACCAGGCCCAGCAACTGCCGGCGGTAAATATCGTCAGTATTCTCGGTCTGCAGGCGGGCGTCCAGGGCGGATGGGAAGGACCTCTGGGCGGGGCTTCTGCGCCGTCATACTACACTCAAAACTATACCACGGGGAGCGTTTCCGTGGGCGGCGGAATAAGCATCCGCGGTGGCGGCGGTGACCAAATTCTTTTCAACGTGGATGGCGCCACTTTGAGAGACCCGAGGAACAACGAACCCGAGACAAGGATCGCGATGAGCGATGTGAAAGAAGTCTCCGTGGAACGCGGCGGCTTTAATGCCGAATATGGGCAGGTACGATCTGGAATCGTAAATGTCGTCACGCGCGAGGGAAGCAAATCCGACTACTCCGGCAGATTTGAGGTACGGCTCGCTCCTCCACAACCGAAATACTGGCTTGCCCCGGGAGTTTACGATATAAACAATCCGATGTCCGCCGCCTTGCGTCCGTATTTTGACCCGGCCGTCGCTTGGACCGGGACGACAAACGGAAACTGGGATGCGTATACTCAGCAGGAGTATCCGAGCTTCAGCGGGTGGGATAAAGTTGCGCAGACAATGAATGCGGAGGGCTACAATTTGACTCCCGCAGAATGCCAGAGAGCTTTCGAATACGAAATCAGAAAGCAGCAGATCAACAACCAACCTGATTACAATATCGACGCTGGATTTGGCGGCCCGGTTCCTGTGGTCAGCGACGCACTGGGCGGGCTGAGATTCTTTGCCTCTTATCGCAGCAATAGATCAATGCTTGTGTGGCCGCTATCGAGGCCCGATTATAAAGACTATGACGGCACGTTCCAGCTTAATTCAGACATTTCCCCGACGATGAAATTGCAGCTCAACGGCCTATACGGCGAGACGTTCACCGAGAGAAACAACTGGGATACCAACCTGGGAGCCTATTTCTATCCTCAGTCGGCCTCCGATGTTGCAGGGATTGTCGGCTCCAATGACGGGAGTTTTAATCCATTTCTTCTTTATTCTAACTATGCTTTTTGTCTTACCGATATCTGGCATCGTAATCTTTCTGCGAAGTTTACTCACACTTTGAACGCGAACACATATTATGAAGTTTTGTTGCAGAACTATACCGTGCATTACAACACTCGTCCCGCTGCATTGAGAGATACATCGGCAAAGGTTGAAGTCGTTCCGGGTTTCTACGAGGATTCCAACCCGTTTGGATACTGGCCGGATAACAACTTTGCAAATGTTATCATCAACGGCGGTTCGTTTTACGCAATGACGCGCGATCATAGCTTCGTAAGCACGACAAGTTTGAAGGCAGATCTGACGAGTCAGGTTAATTTTGAGAACTTGGTTAAAGCCGGAATAGAATTCGACTATAACGATCTGCACTTCGATTACGGTATAATAAATTCTCAGCAGGGTCAAAATGTTTATTCCTCTCGGACACTCCTGGATGTCTTCCCTTATCGCGGGGCGGCTTATGCTCAAGATAAATTAGAGACGAAAGAGTTCACGATGAATGCGGGCTTGCGTCTGGATCTAAGCGACGCAAATTATCACTGGTGGGACATCAATCCATTCAGCACCGCCGGTTCAATATTTTTCCAGCCGCCCGACAGTGCAACGCTTGCCAATGCCAAATTCGGGTCAACTCCGTCGAAGATGCAATTGGATTTGAGTCCTAGGCTCGGGATATCGCATCCGATTTCCGAAAATGCAAAGCTGTTTTTCAACTACGGCTGGTTCAGAGAGCTGCCTCAGTACGAGACCATTTTCCGTGTGAGCCGCGACGAGAATGATAAGATGGCAGCGTACGGAAACCCCAACCTCATTCTCGCAAAAACTGTCTCGTACGAGTTAGGTGTTGACTTCTCGCTTGGCGAAGAGTATCTGCTTCAAGGAGCAGCATACTACAACGATGTCAGCGATCAGCAAGATGCCGTACAATATGTAGCAACTTCAGGGGTCAGTTACTTTGCGACCTCCGCCAATAACTATGCAGATAATAAGGGCTTCGAGATCACACTTCGCAAGACTACCGGGGACTGGGTGAATGGCTTTGTCAACTACACATATCAGGTGAACACTGCGGGTCATTTCAACGAAGCCAAGGTTACTAACAATGCTCAACAACAAACCATCTTCGACAACACCACGGAGAACAATTACCAGAATCGGCCGATTCCCGCACCGTTCGCAAGGGCAAATGTGAATTTCCTTAGTCCGGCTGATTTTGGCCCGGATATAATCGGCAATCATATTTTTGGTGATTGGATGCTGAACATCGTCGTCGATTGGCAGGCCGGATACTGGACGACATGGAATCCCAATAATCCTAATATCTCGTATAACGTTCAGGCGGTCGATTACTTCAACACTCACCTCAGACTGCAGAAGACCCTCACCTTTGGGCGGATGAATTTCCAGTTGTTCATGGATGTGGATAATGTGTTCAATACCCTCAGACTCTGGGATACCGGCGACGAGAATTATTTGTTGTCCCTGCATTTGCCGCCGAGTACCGCGTATGCCAACATTCCTGGAAGTGATAGAGTCGGAGACTACAGGAAGCCGGGAGTTAACTGGCAGCCGATGGTGGAGCAGAATGTTGATGCGACCTCATCGCCGATAATGGATCCCACTCAATTGAATAATGGGAATTCCATTGCAATGTATTACAACGCCGTCACCGGAAAGTACTGGTGGTACGGCCCGCACGGCTACGCCGCTTCACAGGAACCCGGGCAGGATGTAAATGGATGGTGGCAGGTTCCTCAGTCGAAAGTCAATCAGGTCGTTTCGGACAAAGCGTATATTCAGATGCCGAAAGAGTCGACGTTCTGGTTCCTTGATCCGCGGACTTTCTACTTTGGCCTGACATTTTCGTTCAATTTGTCAGACTAACAAAAAGAAAAGAGGAATTTTTATAATGAAATATCGAGCAATAAGAACCAGCGAAGGTTCCATGAGCGGGAAAAAACCGATTTTCCTTTTTATTGCAGCTTTCTTGTGTTTAGGTACTTTTGAAGTTTCGTTCGCGCAACAAGTCAAATGGCTCAGCGTAAGCGATCTATTGTCTCCGATAAATAATATCGGGATGAATTACGAGGGTGAGTATGGCGCTCTCACGCAGGGCAATTTTGGAAACTCCTTTACGTGGCCTGCTCAATTCGGTTACGGATTCAATGACCAGGACATGTTGAGAATGGAAGGAATGTGGATCGGCGTCAAAGATTACAACGACCCCCTTCTGGGTAAGCTTCTGAGTCCCAAGGTGGTTGGATCCGGGCCGCGGGATGGTGCGGATCGGACCAATCAGATCTTCCCTGTTCAGTTTAAGCTCATTGGAAAGGAGCCGCATCCTAACGTGACGGTGATTAATGGCGGCAATGTTGCAGATGGGTCATTTCAGACCGCGTATGACCAGGTGGACCAGTACGATCCCACCATGGCACCCGACCGTATGATAATAGTGCAATTCAACACCTCAGTCGGGATTACCGTAACCAGGAAGGTAATGGTTTTTGGTGACAACACCGATGGTCAATATTTTATCAACGACTGGACTTTCAAGAACACCGGTATTTACGATGCCGCAGGTGATGTCAATGCCCAGACGCTCGATACTGTTTGGGTCTATTTCATTTACCGTTATGCTTTCGCAGGGGAAGGTAACGGAGCACCGTCCGAACCCATCGGAGGAGTTCAGGGTACCGGTTCCTGGGCATCATTCCAGTCCACGTGGGGGGAGAGCACTTTGAACCATGATTTCGGTGACTACGGCGTGGGGTCTCAGCTTTTTAACGATGCTTCATCTCCTCTTTATCACATGAGGGGGTTCTATTCTTATTACGGTCCAGACAAGAACAGGACCTCACTTAAAGGCAGTATATATGATGAAGACTGGGGATGCCCGGCACAAAACTGGGATGGGCGGATGTGTTCATGGAAATTTGCAGGGAATGTAACTCTTCATGCCGATAAGGCAGTTGGCGATACGTCCGATGATATTTCCCAGCCTGCAACTACCTGGTTTATTTCCTCGGACCTCGATCCCGACATCAAGAATTATATTAATCAATACGATGCGGTAGGAATGGCGGACCGTTGGACAGACATTACTGAGGGGCATTCGCCGATACCTCACGATTCGAGCATGATAGCCGTTGTCGGTGGTGCAACACCTCTTCAGGGTAATTACCCCGTCGGACGAAGGAACAGCGGTGGTGGTACGAGTCAAGAGCAGGGATTTGGTCCCTATGCAAGCCTGGCACCGGGAGACAGCATTCATATAGTTTATGCTCAAGGAGGGGGCGGTATATCTCGTGAGAAAAATCTTGAGGTTGGCGCGAACTGGTTACAGTATTACAACGGAACGGGGACGCCCGATCTGATCATGCCTGACGGATCGTCTGCGCCAAAAACTCTCGATGGTGCGAACGCTTACAAGAGGGCGTGGGTACTCACGGGAAAGGATTCTATTATAAAGATTTATCGGGAAGCAATGAACAATTATGCATCGGGTTACAGGGCACCCCAGCCGCCGCAGCCTCCATCGAATTTTATCGTGAGCGGATTGGGTGATCGGATCAATTTGCAGTGGTCTGAAGAAGCTGAAAAGGATCCGCATTTTAACGGCTACGTTATCTATCGTTCATTAAATACTTCTATGAACCCGCTTGCAAGGTATGACAAGGTCTTTGAGTGCAGCAAGAACAATCTTCCCAGCGATGTCTCAGGCAACCGTAGCTGGGACGATGATGCAGCCAACGATCCTAACCCGCCGGGAAGAGGATTTGATTACTACTATTATTTACAGACGAAGGATGATGGTACACAGAGGGATATCAATGGGAATCCGGTTGGAGTGCTTTACAGCAGCCTTGAGTGGACGATAACAGTTCTGCCGGCTTCATTGCAGCGCCCGCCGATTCCAGCTGGACCGCTGCCTTTTACATTCTCCACCATGAAATGGATAGCAATGAATAGCCAAGGAACATGGACTACGGGAATGAAGTACGGCAGAAATGATTCCCTTGATGTGTCGGACTGGGTGAAATATAACAATGTAGATTATGTTTTTGTTCATGTGAATTCATCGGGTGTTGGAGATTCATTGACGAGCGCGGACTCTACGAATCCTGCCGCTGCCGATACGATTTGGAGAAAAGTCAACGTGACAGGAAAAACATGGGTAAGTGGAGCCGGATATAAGGCTTATGACGCTGTACTCGAGAATGGGTTAAATTACTTTACACCGTTTCAAATTTCTGCCGGTTTGGGATTGGATCTCGTCCGTGTTGTTCCAAATCCATATGACAGCCGCGCACGGTCCTATCAGTACGGCTCCCAGCCTGAAGTGCAAGATAAAATCAGTTTCTTTGGCCTGCCTGCTGTTTGCAAGCTGAAAATCTTCACGGAGCGTGGAGATTTGATATACACGATTGACCACAAAGGCACCGGTGATGAGAAGTGGTATTGCCGAACTTCAGCGGGTCAAATCGTTGCCAGCGGGATTTACATACTGGCAGTGGAAGAACCCAATGGGCCAAAGATCTTTCGCAAATTTGTCATTATCAGGTAAGGAGACATTAGATGAAGAAGAAGATAAATTTTCTTGCGGCGGCTCTGCTTCTGAGTTCATTCACGGTTCCGGGTTTTGCACAGCAGAAATTAGCGCAGAGCGGATTTCAGTTCTTGAGCGTGGTCTCGGATGCTCACGGTGCTGCCATGGCTGATGCCATGACGAGTCTTCCATTAGGTTCGAGCTCACTATTTTTCAATCCTGCCGGGATGACAGGCTTGAACGGCGTCGTGGACTTATCTGGCAGCACGAATAAGTGGATAGCCGGTATCACTCATAATACTTTTAGCCTCGAAGTCAATCCGGCCAACGGCCGGTACGGGGTTATCGGTTTCAGTTTGCAGTATGTCAATTATGGGGATATTTATGAAACGATTGTGGGTCAAGGTCCTCAGGGCTACGAGGATCTCGGCATTTACCATTTGACCGCTTACGCTGCCGGCCTAGGTTATGCGAAACAGTTGACCGAGCAGTTCAGCCTTGGAGGCCAGATAAAGTTGATACATCAAGACCTAGGTCCAAGCACAATTCCTTTGCCTGGCGGCACCGGTAACGACACAAGCCAGACTGCCTCAAATAAGTTATCGCCCATTGTGTTTGATTTCGGCACGCAATTCAAAACCGGTGTTAAGAGCCTCGTGTTCGGAATGTCAGTGAGGAATTTTTCTCAGCAGGTGAAATATGTCGATGAAGGTTTCCAGGCCCCGCTGGCGTTCTCTCTCGGAATATCGATGAATCTTTTGGACTTGGCAAAATCGCTTCCGTTCAATCAATCGCTTCTCATGAGCCTAGATGCCAGCCATTATACTGATCGCCCTGAGGAAGTCAACGTCGGGCTAGATTACTGTCTGCTCGACATGTTATCTCTGCGCGCAGGTTACACTTCCGGAAACGCTGTTAACGATGAAGGGAATGGACTTTCATACGGAGTGGGTTTCTCGAAGTTCGGACTTTCCATCGACTACGCCTACACACCTTTCGGTGATTTCGGAAACATACAGCGATTCACTGTCCGGTTCTCAAGGTAAAAGGAGAAAGAAAACATGAAATTCCATCGTTATATATTATTTACATTTGCGTTTATTTTTGCCTCCTTAGCATTTGTTTCAGGATGCAAGTACAATGTTACAACGCCTACATGGGATAAGCCTTACGCGGCGCTGGGAGCTGCGACGATTGTTTCTATAGATCCGTCAGCGGCTACCGGAGGCGTGAATACAATTACAATCCGCGGACACAATTTTGTCATTGCAGCGACAGACACATTTGCCTCCGACACCACAATAGTGTATTTCAGTGTCGGCAGTGTTGGCGGCAAAAATTTTTCTCTGTCTCAGGCTGATGTCATTTCGATGGATTCCACGACGATAGTGGTGCGTCGTCCCAATCTTGTGAGTGACTCGATTACCATAGAAGTGGAGCCGCATAATGGCACCGTGGCGAAGCATGGACCATATCAAATAACAAATGTTACTTCGCAGTACGGCGGTCTTCTGCAAAACGTCCCCTTGGGTGGAATCGCGGCCGACAATCAGGGTCATGTGTTCGTTACGGAAAACTCGACCACCGGGTCCAGCCCGATGGGCATACATGAGATCACCTCTGCCACCGACAACATAGTAATAGGAACGGCCAATGGGACGCCATGGGGAGCTTGCGTGGGACCCGACAACAATTTATATGTGATGTCGGCAACCACCAGATGGATTGAGAAAGTGAATCCATCGACTGATTCTGTGCAGCAGAAATGGGTGCAGCTGGCGAAACTTGCTAAATTTGGGGACTTCGACCAGGCTGGATATCTTTTTGCCGGATGGAACAAGACCGATCTCTATGTTATTCCTCCTTATGCCGCCGGAACCCTTAGCGCCCCGGCCGCTGTAGCAGGATATGCGTCCGATACAATACTTGCGGTGAAAGTCTATAATGGTGATGTCTATGTCGTATCTGCTCCCTCAGGTTCGCCGGGGAATGAAAAGGTCTGGAAGAATCATCTTACATCGGATAGCACGGTGGGTACACGAGAGCTCGTGCTTGACATGAGTACGACGGCATTCGCTGCCGATCATATAACCGGCATCGCATTCTCCTCGAGCGGCGACCTGTATATCGCAACTTATTCGACCGATCCACTTCTCATCGACCCCGGCGCCGGATCAGATGGTACGAAAGTGGACAATATGTACAAAGGAATTCTCCCGACAGTTTGCAACGGGATTGCGTGGAGCAGCACATCCAATTATTTGTACATGATTGCCGGTGACGGTTCTAGCTCAAACAAATATATGGTATATCAAGTTGATATGGGGCAAGATGGCGGAGCACGATGATTTTTTGAAAGGATGATTCTTTCCTAACCAGTATAGAGATGTGATGCTATGAATACTATCAAGGCAGTTCTATCAGCCGTGTTGCTTCTTGGCGGGGTCAGTCAGGTTTTCGGTCAGAGTGGGACAAATTGTTTCCTGCAGGATTATTACCCAAAAACTGCAGCTATACCACTCTATCGAGATACGACAAAGACTAATGTCTCCCCTAATGTTATCGTTACCATTGACGGTACCGACACGCTCGGCGAGATATCGAACTATGTTTTCGGAAATGCAGTAGCGACATGGGTGTCACAGGACGTAAACAATCCGACGCTGCTGGGTTATCTCCAATTGCTGTCGCCTACTCTCATCCGTTATCCGGGAGGAAGCTGGTCGGACGTTTTTTTCTGGAGCGGCAATCCTGGCGATCTGCCCGATTCTATTTACGATGCGAGCAATTATTATGGCACTGGTGCGGTTAAGCAAAGGCTCTCACCGGAGTTAGGCCCCAGTCTCCTTCCGACTCCTGAAAGCTACTATAATATGCGTGACCAGCTTTACACGCAGGGACTCATAACCATCAACTATGCTTACGCCCGCTACGGGCGAAGCAACGATCCCGTAGCGCAGGCCGCACATTATGCGGCTGATTGGGTGCGCTATGATGACGGTCGCACTGAATTTTGGGAGATCGGCAACGAAGATAACCGACCCTGGGAAGCCGGTTTCCTGATCGACACTTCGAAAAACAAAGACCATCAGCCCGCAGTAATTAGTGGTGACCTCTACGGGAAACATTTCAAAATATTTGTCGACTCGATGAAAGCGGCGGCGAACGGAATTGGAGCAACAATATATGTTGGAGGTCAAATAAACCAATACCATGATGCAAGCGACTGGATCGTCGCCGACCGGAATTGGAACCAACAGTTCTTCAACGAAGTCGGCGATACCGCAGATTTTTACGTGATACACGATTATTACGGCAACAATGCTACAAGCATAAAGGGTCAGGTAGATAACGGTGTGAGTGAAATTGACGCCGATATTGCCTCGGTTCGGCAGGACATTTCCAATTTCGGCGCTGCTCCGATGCCGATCGCATTGACTGAATGGAACTGTTCCTCTGCAAACAACAGCGGGTCCGCTACGGCAGAAACATCAATTGCAAACGGGATGCAAGCTGTGGCGCTCTTTTGTGAGATGATAAAGAACAACATGGGGATGTCTGCAAGGTGGCTCATTGCAAACTGGAACACTGACGGAATGTTTTATAATGGGAACGATGGCAGCATTCCGCAATGGAATCCGCGGCCTGATTTCTATTACATATATTATCTGAACCAAGTCATCGGAGACCATGTCGTAAGCGCGACTGTGCCGGGAGGCAAAGGTATCTATGCTTATGCCACGAGGTTCTCTTCGGGACACACTGGTGTCGTTGTAGTGAATGACGGTTCCACCAGTCAAACTGTGATGCTGAATCCAAAAAGCATCGGTGTAGGAGACAGATTTTATGTCTATACCCTCACAGGAGTCGACAATAGCACATGGCCGCAGTCTGTGGTTGTGAATGGTCATGGCCCCAGCGCGACAAGATGGGGACCCCTTGACAGCCTTCAGCAGATTCCGGCTCTGGCATATCCTGTCGATGACACGATAGAGTTTGCTTCACCAGCGAATTCGGTGGAATATGTATTGGTCGACAGTGGCAGCCGCAATATTTCGTCGGTCCACGGCAAGGATTCGCAGACTCCCTACAAATTTGAGCTGGGTCAAAATTATCCGAACCCTTTCAATCCGACGACCGACATTAGCTACCAGCTTATGACGGTTAGTCACGTGACTTTAAAGATTTATGACGTGCTTGGAAGAGAGATAGCGACGTTGGTCGATGGAGAACAGCAGCCTGGTGAACATATTGTCCGCTTTGACGGCTCGAACTTATCAAGCGGCGTCTATTTTTACCGGATGAAGGCTGGCGATTTTGTCGAAACAAAGAAACTTATGTTGATAAGATAGGACGAGCATAACTTTGTTTAAAGGAGGTGGTAGGCGAACGAAGAAGTGAGTCGGAAAAAGTCTTTGTAAGATAGTGCAAGGTATTCAACGTGAAAAGAGTCGGTTACTCATCATTCACGATGGATGCCGTGCAATGAGAAAATCTGAACTAAAAACATGAAGGAGAAGAAAAATGAACGGCCTGAAAATATTTTCCTGCATAGCGTTAATTTTCCTTATAAGCTCAGTGACCATGGCCCAAACCGGCACGCGTGTCATTGAGTCTTTCGATTATCAACTGGGATCCGTTCTGGATACTTTGGGCACTGCCGGCAACGGTTGGGCCGGCAGCTGGTACATCTCGGATTCGTCGACGAATCACAACAGTAAAATGCTCGCGGTGGCCGATACCGGAATAGCAGATTATGAAAGTGCGCTGGCCTATCCTATCAACCGTGCTGGTCACGCGGTGTGCGGGTCAATTCCCAGCGGCTGGACCTATATACGATATGCCCGGTATTTGAGCCATCCAGTGACCAACGAGGCGAAGGCTACCTACTGGTTGAGTTTCGTCAATGACCTGGAATACGGCTCGCCGAATTGCTGGAACGTCTGCTCATTCTGGGACAGCACGTATGAAGAATTCGGAGCTCCACATGGCTGGGGTAACGACACTGCGATGATAAATAATGTTTCCGGCACAGGAGTCCCTGGACTTTTGTGTCAGGGCACAGGACCACACTGGTGGGTATTGAGACTGGACTTGGACGGAGATACCTCTGCCGTACTTCATATGTGGCATGATCTGGATCCCAGTGGAGGAAAACCCGACACAGCGTCTGCGGACGCGCGGGGAACCTACAGCTTTTGGAAACATGGAACCGTGTTATACGATTCCGTACTCCACCACGGCTTCAACGCCGTTCACCTCGAGTTCAGCAATTCGAATGTCGGGACGCAGGCGATGTTTGCCGAAGTTCGCCTCGACACGTCTTGGGCTGGCGTCTCCGACAATGACGGAGGAAAGCTAACGACAGGTGTGAATCTTCCGCCCAATACGCACCCGACTCAATTCGTCTTGTCTCAAAACTATCCGAACCCGTTCAATCCGACAACTCGGATAGAGTACACCGTTCCACAGAATAGTCTCGTTACTCTGAAAGTATACAACATCCTCGGACAGGAAGTAGCGACATTGTTCTCCGGCTTGAAGGCACCTGGTACGTACTCTGCAATATTTGATGGCAGCAGATTCGCCAGCGGCGTTTACTCCTATAGGTTACAGGCTGGAAGCAATCAGATTACTAAGAAATTGGTCCTCTTGAAGTAAATCGTCTAAAATTTTTTGGTTGGACATATCCTGCAGCCGCCGTGGCCGCAGGAGTGTCCCAAAAAATTTTGTGATTTCATTGTTAGCGGTAACACTTTTGCGGAATTTGAATGACGTTGATGCTCGTCGCGAAAATGTAAAATGCGACAGGGCCGGGAAGGTCTGGATTTTGGGCCTGCACTCAACCTGAACAATTGTACGATTCCAGGTTCCGGGGCAGCTCGCTCGCATCAGAGATCTGCTTTTCTGTTAGCCGGAGCGAACGTCAAACAAGCAAAATGTCTCTAATGAAATAGTGCAATCCGGCTACTTCTTCTGATAAAACGCACAACGCCTGCAGAGCGTGAAGGCTGCAGGCGTATTCTTTATCGGTATTCGCTCGTCTTATGTAATCAACGGAAATGAAAAGGACCTTGTCTATGAATCGTGCTCAATTCACGAAATTATTTTTTTTGACGATGATAATTCTGTTCCAATCGTTGGAATCAATGCATGCTCAAACAACTGAAGATCTCCAGCGTGCATTCACCGAGCTTCGCTTCGGTATGTTTATACATTTCGGCATTATGACATTTACCGGTGCGAAATGGGCTGCACCGGACCAAGATGTGACGAAGTTCAACCCGGCAGATCTCGACTGTAACCAATGGGCAGAGGCGGCAGTCGCCGCAAAAATGAAATTCGGAATTCTTACGACGAAACACCATGATGGTTTTTGTTTGTGGAACAGTAAATACACGTCAAACAGTGTTGCAAATAGTCCATGGAAAAATGGCGGCGGCGATGTTGTCCGAGAGTTCGTGAATGCCTTCAGGGCGCATGGGCTGTTCCCTTGCCTTTATTATTCCATCTGGGATAATACGAGGGGAGTAGGGAATGGACCAATCACTGCGCGGGATATGGAGTTTATAAAAGGGCAGATTGCCGAGCTTTTGACTAATTATGGGCCCATCAAGATGCTCTTCATCGACGGATGGTCGTGGAAGATGGGACATGTAGCGGTGCCTTATGACGAAATACGCGCGCTGGTGAAAAGACTTCAACCGGGCTGTTTGCTTCTGGACAACACACACCTTCAATGTCTGTACGAAAACGATATGGTACATTATGAAGCCGGACAGACGCTTCCGAACGACAACGTTCTTCCCGCATTGCAGAGTGCCTTGATAAACAAAAACAGCGGCGACGACTGGTTCTGGGACGCGAGAGTTCCGACTGCGCCCTTGATGGACGTGAACGAAATTGTCGATGAATTCAAATTTCTTGAACCCAGATGGTGCACATTTGTATTGAATTGTCCTCCCAACGAAAACGGGAAATTAGATTCGAGCATCGTGGTGCGTCTGGAGGAAGTTGGAAAGGCATGGAATCCGGATACAACCCGACCTGCATTACCTAAACAAGAACCATTCATGGAATATCCCGTGATCCCCGTGTCGGCCGCTGCAACAAGCGGCAACGCGAGTTATGCTATCGATGGAATAAATGACAGATACTATTACTCGGTTTGGAAGTCCGATTCTTCCTTGCCCCAATCGATCACCATCGACCTTGGAAAGGAATTCAATGACATCGCAATGCTGGAATATGTGCCACAATACAAGACTGTGGCAACTCCGATCACATCGGGTAGCATAGAGTCTTACGAAATCTACAAAAGCAACGACAATCTCAGTTTCACAAAGATTGCCAACGGCAAATGGGCCGGTGACGTAAGGATGAAAGTTGTGACATTCCAGCCGACCGGTGCGCGCTATATACGTCTTATTGCCTTAACATCTGTTGATGGTTATGCCGCCATCACCGAAATTGCAATCGGACGAGATGGCAGCATAAACGAAATAAAACATTAAACAGGAATCGGATAAGAAATGAAAAAAATAATTTTATTGATGTGTGTGTCATTAGATCTGCTTTTCTCGGAGGCGAACTCGCAGGTTGGCTCATTCCAGCGGCAGTCGGACGGGGTATTGTTCAGATTGCAGACAGGTATTCTGAAAGTGTACGTATGCCAAGATAATATTTTCCGCATCACGTATTGTGCAGACACTGCACTTCCTCCAAAAGTCATTCTCACGGTGAACAAAGTCTGGGGTGCGCCTTCATTCACAATGGATGAGGATGATACTTCCGTGATTATTACTACGAGCAAAATCAAGGCGGCCGTATCCAAGGCTTCCTCATTGCTGAGTTTCTATTCAATTGACGGCAGCCTAATACTGTCGGAGGACAGCAGACGGATCTCTCCAGACACGGTTTACGGCGTGAATACGGACAGCTGCTCCTCAACTTTCAATTCTCCTACTGACGAAGCGATCTATGGCCTTGGGCAACATCAGCAAGGAATCATGGACTACAAGGGGCACACACAATTGCTAGACCAGGCGAACAAAGAGATAGGAATGCCGATCATAGTTTCCAGTAAAGGATACGGGATTTTGTGGGACAATTACTCGAAGACGCTCTTTGATGGCACAGTTGCATCGGCAACCAAATATCGATTCAGTTCGCTGTGTGGTGAAATGGTGGACTATTATTTCATTTACGGACCCGAAATCGATTCGGTAATCTCAGCGTATAGAACGGCAACTGGGACCGCACCGCTATTTCCAAAATGGGCTTACGGTCTTTTCCAGTCTAAGAATAGATATTCGTCAAGCTCCGACCTTATCGCCGTTAAAAACGAGTACAGAAACAACGGGATCCCGGTGGATTGCATTGTCCAGGATTGGTATTACTGGAATCCATATTCATGGGGATCTAACGTAATGAATCCTTCCAATTATCCTGATCCCGCGGCGACGGTAGATTCACTGCACAATGCCAATATACATACGATGATTTCTATATGGGCAACATTTACGGAAGGCAATTCAAATTATACTCAGTTTTCGGGGATCAACGCTTTATATCCGAGCGATGGTACACGCCATTACTATGATCCTCATAACAGTACGGCCAGAACTATCTATTGGCAGCAGGTCAGGGATCAATTGTTTGAAAAGTACGGCTGGGATGCCTGGTGGGCGGATGCCGACGAACCGGATACATATCCGGACACTTACGACAGGGACTCAGCCAACACTGCATTAGGCAAAGGTGTGCTGTACCATAATACATACCCGCTCATGCATGCCACAAGCGTTTATGACGGTTGGAGACAGGATATTAAAGATAAACGACTGTTTACTCTGAGCAGATGTGCATTTCCTGGAAGTCAGCGAAACGCTGCAGCTTCATGGTCGGGCGACATAAGCTGTACGTGGGGTGATTTTAAACTACAGCTATCTGCGGGCTTAAATTTTTGTCTCAGCGGAATTCCATATTGGACAACTGATATCGGTGGATACGCAACCAATTGGGTGCAAACTAACTGGGGAACACCCGACAAACGTGAATTATTTACCCGCTGGTTTGAGTACGGAACCTTTTGTCCTATATACCGGATTCACGGGGTGGACGATAAGTCCCTCTTGTCAAGTTTTTGGGATGCCACAACAAGAAGGATCCTTCTGAATTATGACATGCTGCGGTACAGGTTGATGCCTTATATTTATTCACTTGCCTGGATGGTCACGAGCGAGAATTATACCGTCATGCGTCATCTGATAATGGATTACAGAGCAGATCCCAATGTCGCTTCCATCGACGATCAATTTATGTTCGGTCCATTCATGATGATCAATCCCGTCTGTACGCAAGGCGTCACATCTAGAACTGTATATCTGCCGACGGGCAATTGGTATGATTTCTGGACGGGAGATATTGTAAGCGGGGGAGGAAGCATAGTTGCAGCTGCTCCGTTAGATACTATGCCGATTTTTGTAAAATCGGGCTCAATAATTCCTATGGGTCCCAATATTCAGTATGCAACTCAATCCATTGACACTCTTGAAATAAGAGTTTATAGAGGAGCCGATGCAAAATTCATTTTATATGAAGATGAGGGTGATAATTACAACTATGAGCAAGGACAGTACTCTCTCATCCCATTTTCATATAGTGAAGCCACCGGACAACTTGTCATCGGTACGAGACAGGGATCATATAGTGGCATGCCAGAGGATAGAATATTTGATGTGGTATTTGTGAGCAGCAATCATGGTACTGGCATCGGTTATACATCCATTATCGATACGGTGGTGCACTATGATGGTACACAGACGATAACCGCCGTCAGCGATAGACAAAACGGCGTCCCCGTTGGTCTTGTTCTTGAACAAAACTATCCTAATCCCTTCAATCCAATGACGACAATCAAGTATCGATTACCGGTCAGCGGCCGAGTCACGTTGAAGGTTTACGATGTCCTCGGGAGGGAAGTAGAAACTTTGGTGGATGAACAAGAGAGTGCCGGGAATCATTCGGTTTTGTTTGATGGTGGTAAGCTGACGAGCGGGACGTATTTTTATGAAATAAAGGCTGTTGGCAGCGACGGACAAAGACTTGCATCAGTAAAAAAGATGATGGTGTTGAAGTAGGGTCTCGTTCGAAACTCGCGACAAAGTTTACCTGAAGATAATGAAGGACCGAGAAAAAGAAGAAGCGAAGAATCCAAAAGGTAACCGGCGCAGTCTTACGTCTCGATCGCGGAAGAGAATGTTCTGGGTTGTCACTGTTTCCTTGCCGTTCATGGTGTTGATCGTTTTAGAGATTTCGCTGAGAATTCTCAATTACGACGGCAATTTAGATTTGTTCATTCCGGCCCAAGCGGGTTACGAAGATTATCTCCAGTGTAATCCCAATGTCGCCCGCCGCTATTTTACCGGACAAACCGCGCTGCCTGCTCCGCCCAGAGGGATATTTCTGAGGGATAAGCCGAAGAACGGGTGTCGGATTTTTGTACTGGGCGAATCGTCGGCTGCAGGATTTCCGTATGAGACAAATGCTTCCTTCCCGAATATCCTTGCTAGGTTGCTCTCGGACACTTTTCCTGGAAAGAAGGTTGAAGTTATCAACGTCGCGATGTCTGCGATTAACAGCTATGCAATGCTGGACATGATGGACGAAATTCTGCGAGAGTCCCCTGACGCACTTCTTATTTACGCCGGTCACAACGAATATTATGGCGCCCTCGGGGTGGGTTCGGTTCAATCTCTTGGTAATTCAAGATGGCTGATTAGAACATATCTCAAGCTTGAGAGGTTCAAGATATTCCTTCTCTTGCGAGACTTCCTGGGCTGGCTAAGATTCGAATTAAACAAGATGATTTACGGAGGAAATGACAGCGAGCCATCATCGACGCTGATGGAAAGCATAGTGGCACAACAAACTATTCCCTTTGGGAGTCCGCTTTACGAGGCAGGGAAAATGCAGTTCGAAGAGAACATGAATGACATTCTCCAAAAGGCGGCTGAGAAGAAGGTGCCCGTTGTCTTGAGCGAGCTGGTCAGTAATCTCCGCGATCAACCCCCGTTTATCTCTGTGCGCGACAAGGAAGGAAAGACAGCGCAGGACTATTTCGACCTTGCCCGTCAGGAAGAAGCCGATGGAGATTATGCAAAGGCTCGTCAGAACTACTTCAAGGCAAAAGACTATGATGCCTTGCGGTTCCGCGCCCCGGAAGAATTTAACGATGCATTGCGTTCATTGGCAAAACAATACTCCTGTCCTATCGTTCCTACGCTGGCATATTTTGAAAACGCCTCCCCTAATGGCGTTATTGGGAACTCGTTAATCCTGGAACATCTTCATCCCAACATTAATGGGTACTTTTTGATTGCGAAGGCTTTCTACGAAACGATGAAGGCAAACAAGATGATTAATTCATACTGGCCTCCGGACAGCGTAGGTCTGGAACGAGGAAAAGGAGTGACTCAATTGGACAGCGTTTATGGTGCCATGGTCATTCAACATTTAAAATCGGGCTGGCCCTTTCAACCTAAATCCGTTCCTAATCGTTTTATGGAAAATTTTCGACCCGCAAATCACATTCAAGAGATCGCGTTTGCCGTGATGCAAACGGGTTTGAGTCTGGAAGTTGGTCATATGGAATTGGGCGATTACTATGAGAATCATGGTGAATTAGAGAGGGCATTTGACGAGTACGAAGCTCTGATGACATCGATTCCACAGGTGATGGATTTTTACAAGAAGGCCGCGGGTATTCTGCTCATGGAAAAGAAATATGACCGGGCGGAGGAACTGTTGAAGGTATCTCTGGGATATAAGGAAACCGTCTTCGCTTACAAGTGGCTGGGACAGATTGACCTGATGAATAAAAATTATGGGGAAGCGATCTCATATCTGACGAGAGCTGATTCTCTGGACAGACAAGATGTTCAGGTGGTATTCAATTTGAGCCGGGCTTACTATTTAGACGGCCGATTGGGTGAAGGCGACAAGTATTTCATAAAATTGCAGAGTCTATCTCCAAAACCCGAGGACATTGCTTATCTCAACAATTTGCGTGCATCGGTCCGCGCCAAGTGAGAAACGTTCAGATTGTCGATGGGGGCTTTGTCAACGGAACGGCAATTCATCTGACCGAAAAATCTTATCGCCGCACGGATTATTATCGTGAAGACTGTCTTTGAAATTGGTTCAGCAGAATATAGCTTGAGATACCGATTTCAAACGCACGACTTAGCGGAATGTGACCCAAAAGTCAAAATCAAGTTTTAAAAGTCGGAAATCTGTTTAACTTTAGATTGTAATTCGCAGTACGAGGATGCAACCCCAGAAACCTAAGCAGCTTTTCGCACGCGTCCCTGCTTGATGCAAGACGCGCAAACGTTTATGCGCCTGACCTTGCCGTCGATCACCGCGCGTACGCTTTGCAGATTCGGATTCCATCTGCGGTTGGTGATGTTGTGAGCATGACTCACATTGTGACCGTAAATCGGTTTTTTTCCGCAGACTTCACAGATTTTTGCCATTCACTTCTCCAAGATTTCGTATAATTTAGTATCTGCAACCCTTTTTTTCAAGACTACCCTCGCAACTTTTGTGTTGAAACTCCACCCAGCGAGTGATATATTTTTCAATTACGAGTTGGCAATCATAAAATTTTTCACGACCACGATCGAAAAGAGTTTAGGTAAAAATCTATAATCAATGCCAATGAACTTGAGAAGTATTCTTGTAACCGGTGGCGCGGGCTTTATCGGCAGCAATTTCATAAGATTCTTTTTAGAAAAGCATGATAATGTCGACCTCATAAATCTTGACAAGTTGACTTATGCCGGCAATCTTGAAAGCCTGCGCGACGTTGAGTCAAACCCCAGGTATCATTTTTATCGCGGAGATATTTCCGATGCTGCATTCGTGAAGCGGCTCTTTCATGAATGGCATTGCGATGCAATAGTTAATTTTGCTGCGGAGTCGCACGTTGACAGGAGTATTCTCGGCCCTCAAGTTTTTATCGAAACAAATGTCCGAGGAACCATGGTGCTCCTTGAGGCAGCGAGGGAATTTGGCGTAGAAAAATTCCTGCAGGTGTCGACAGATGAGGTCTACGGCTCGCTCGGAGCGAAAGGGAAATTTACCGAAGCAAATAACCTTTCACCGAATAGCCCTTATTCGGCGAGCAAAGCAAGTGCAGATGTGCTCGTGCGGGCATGGCTGAAAACTTTCAATGTTCCGACTGTTATCACAAGATGCTCAAACAATTACGGGCCATTTCAGTTTCCCGAAAAATTCATACCGTTGATGATAATTAACGCGATGCAGAACAGGGAGCTTCCGATCTACGGTGATGGTGAAAATGTACGAGACTGGATTTTCGTTGAAGATCATTGCGAGGCTATCGATACGGTCTTATATCATGGAGTGGTCGGGGAAATCTATAATATCGGCGGCGGGAATGAGATTCGTAATATCGAGATGGCTAAGCTGATATTGAAAAGGCTTGGGAAGCCGGAGTCCCTATTGAAATTCGTGAAAGACCGGCCGGGACATGATCGCCGATATGCCATGGATTCATCGAAGATTGAAATAGAATTGAGATGGAAGCCTCACAGATCTTTTGAAGAGGGAATCGAGGAAACAATAAGGTGGTACACCGACCACGAAGATTGGTGGAGAAGAATTATCTCCGGCGAGTACCAACACTATTATAAACTTCAGTACGAGGGAAGATGAATACCGATGTCGAATTATTGAAGAAAAGAATTACAGAGAAAAAGATTAAAGTGGGGGTTGTGGGCCTTGGCTATGTGGGTCTACCTCTCGCGGTTGAATTTGCAGGGAAGGGAGTCGAAACGCTGGGAATTGATTTAGACCGAAAGAAAGTCGAGAGCGTAAACAAAGGTGTAAACTATATCGGTGATGTCGAGAGCGATGAGTTTGCTGAACTTGTGAAGTCGGGGATGCTGAAAGCGGAAGACAACTATAATTCAATAGACATGTGTGACGCGATTTTCATTTGTGTCCCGACTCCATTTACACCGAACAAAGAACCGGACATCTCTTTTATTCTTGACGCCGCGGAAAATATCGCAAAATGTGTGCGCAAAAATCAGATAATCGTGTTGAGAAGCACAACATTCCCAAACACAACTCAAGGATACGTTCAACCGATTCTTGAGAGAACAGGATTGAAAGCCGGGAAGGATTTCTTCCTCGCATTTTCTCCAGAGAGGATCGATCCGGGCAATAAGAAATTCAAGACGAATAACATACCGACGGTTGTCGGCGGCGTAAATGAGGCCAGCACGGAGCTTGCCTCGCTGGTTGTTAAGTACAGTGTCAATGAAATTGTCAAAGTATCGAATCCTAAAGTGGCTGAAATGGAAAAGCTGCTTGAAAATATTTTTAGGAGCGTAAATATCGCGCTCGTGAATGAGCTCGCGCAGCTCTGTGACAGGATGGGAGGGATAAATATTTGGGAAGTCGTAGATGCAGCGGCGACAAAACCTTTCGGTTTTATGCCGTTCTATCCGGGTCCCGGAATCGGCGGACACTGCATACTCATCGACCCATATTACCTGGGGTGGCTAGCAAAAGCATATGACTTTCAGACCAACTTCATTTCGCTGGCGGCAGAAGTTAACGAAAATATGCCGTTCTACGTGAAGAACATGGTGCAGCGCGAGTTGAGTTTCCTCGCGACAAGTTTCAAGAAAGCAAGAATAGTGATCCTTGGAGTGGCATTCAAAAAGGACGTCGATGACACGAGGCATTCTCCTGCCTTGAAGGTTATGGAACTTCTGCTCCAGGATGGTGCTGTGAACATTTCGTATAACGATCCGTACGTCCCGGAAGTCAGGGTGGATGGGAGGAAATTCAAATCTGTTGAGCTGACCGGGAAGCTACTGAAGTCCGCAGATTGCGTCTTGATTACAACCGATCACTCGTCTTACGACTACGATTTTGTCGTGAAAAATTCCGATCTGGTTATTGACACTAGAAATGCGACGAGGAATGTCAAGAAAGGAAAAGAAAAAATTGTCCTCCTGGGGGACGGAAGATGAGCGAGGAAGATTAGACAGCGCAGAGCGAAGAGTTTTCGGTGAATAGGAAATTGAGATTTATCAGCGTAGTAGGTGCTCGTCCAAACTTCATGAAGGTCGCCCCCCTTCATCGTGTTTTCTCTAAGATTGACAGAGTTGATCATATGATCGTTCACACGGGTCAGCATTACGATGAAAACATGTCGAGAATTTTCTTTAACGATTTGGAGCTTCCGAAACCCGACGTCTATCTCGGTGTCGGTTCCGGGACTCATGCAGAGCAAACTGCGAGGGTTATGGTCGAATTTGAAAAAATTCTTGTGAATGGAAAACCCGACCTCGTTATCGTCGTCGGTGATGTGAATTCGACGGTTGCCTGCAGCTTGACGGCATCCAAACTCTTGATTCCGGTAGCCCACGTCGAGGCGGGGCTTCGGAGCTTTGACAGAACGATGCCCGAGGAGATAAATAGAATCGTAACGGATGTTTTAAGCGACTATCTTTTCGTTACCGAGGAAAGCGGAGTCGTGAACCTGCGGAATGAAGGCATAAGCGAAAAGAAAATCTTCCTGGTTGGCGACGTGATGATAGACTCGCTGATATTGTATCGGGAGAAAGCGAGGCGATCCGAAATCAAAAAGACATTTGGATTATCGGCCGGAGAATATACGTTGGTGACCCTGCATCGTCCGAGCAATGTGGACGATTGCACTAATCTCGAAACGATTCTGAAGATTTTCCATGGCATCGAACTTCATGGCAAAATAATATTTCCCATACATCCCCGGACAAGAAAACGCATTGAAGAATTCGGCCTTTCGTCACAATTTGCTGCCGTGAAAAATCTTGTGCTGACCGATCCGCTTGGATATTTAGATTTCTTGAATCTTATGATGGACGCACGAATTGTGCTGACCGACTCAGGCGGAATACAGGAAGAGACGACTTTCTTAAATGTGCCTTGTGTAACTCTGCGCGAGAATACGGAGCGCCCCATCACGTTGGAAGTCGGAACGAATGTCTTGACGGGTTTATCGGTGGATGAAGTTGTTAATCTCACGAATGAATGCTACTCGGGGAAGTGGAAGAAAAGCAGAGTGCCGGAGCTTTGGGACGGGAAAGCGGCGGAAAGAATAGGGAAAGTACTTCTTGACTTACCGGTTCCAAATCAAGTATAGAATGAAATTATTATTATGAAGATTGTTTCTGTAATATCTCTCGAGATACCCGACGTTAAAGTAGTCAGATTTGCGCGCTTCGTCGACAGTCGTGGTTTCTTTACTGAGCCCTACCGAAGGAGCGACAGCATCAGTCACCCCGGCTTGGAGAATTTTCGAAACTTGGAGTTCGTCCAAGTAAATGAAAGTTTCTCAATAAAAGGAGTCTGCCGAGGACTCCATTTTCAGTGGAATCCGTTCATGGGAAAATTAGTTCGCACCATTACTGGTCGAATGGTAGATATGGTTCTCGATATAAGAAAGGGCTCGCCGACACTCGGCAAAATAATAGCGTATGATATGCCCACCGAAGAGACCGATGCATTCAACGAATGGATATGGGTACCTCCCGGATTTGCTCACGGAAATTTTTTCCCGGAAGATTCGAGAATTGAATACTTGTGTTCAGGTGAATACAGTCCCGGTTGTGAAGCGGGCATTTCTCCTCTGGCTGAAGACATCGACTGGTCCCTTTGTAGTCCCCAATTGAAATCCGTCTTTGACAATGCAATAGTTAGAAATGGAATTTTCAGCGAGAAAGACAAAAATGGACTTTCCTTATCAAATTGGCTGAAGGACACACGGTCCGATAATTTTTTATATGGTTCTTGTTGAGATAATTTATGATTGACCAACGAAGCATTCTTTTTACAGGCGGGTCCGGACTGCTTGGACGTGAATTCCACAAACTTCTTCCTCAGGCACTTTATCCGTCCCGTGGTGAACTCGATGTAGCCAATTTCGAATCGGTGGAGGAGTGCTTCAAAGGAAAAAACATAAAGATTGTTTTCCACGCTGCCGCCTTCACCTCTCCGCCAAAGGTTGATAAGGACCCTGAGCAGGCAATTGATTCGAATATCATCGGAACCTGTAACATGGTAAAAATCTGCGCGAGACACCACGCAAGACTCATTTACGTTTCGACCGACTATGTTTTTTCAGGAGACAAAGGAAACTACCGCGAAACCGACTCAGTTCATCCCGTGAACAAATACGCGTGGTCAAAATTGGGCGGTGAATGCGCGGTCAAAATGTATGATAATTCAGTCATCATCAGAACTAGCTTCGGGCCGGACGAATTTCCTTACGACAAAGCTTTCGTTGATCAATGGACGAGCCGCGAATCGGTATCCATGATAGCTAAGATGATGCTTAAGATTATTGAATCAGATTACCGTGGCGTCATACACATTGGAGGAGAGAGAAAGACTGTTTACAACTATGCGCTAAACTTGAGCCCGGATAAGAAAATCGGTCGTTTATCAACGTCGGAAGTCTCGTTCAAAGTACCGAATGACACATCCTTGGACGTCGGGCTTTATAGGTCGATTTTCGGTGATGAATAGCATGGATGTGGTGAGTTGATTCTTAGTTTGAGTTCGTTTCATGCACCGTCTCAGGACACGAGGGAGACTGTCATTCTGACGGAACATAGTAACTGAAGAATCAGCCAATGGATAATCGCATTTGTTAGGCAATAAACTAATAATAATTGAGGTATGTGAGACTATAAATGGGAAATAACAACGGGAAGAAAATCCTCGTAGGTGGTGGAGCTGGATACATAGGAAGTGCTCTTGTGCCTGTGTTGATTGAACACGGCTATCATGTTTCGGTTGTTGATTTCCTTTGGTTCGGAAATCATTTACCGAAGGAGGTCAAAGTCATTCAACAGGATCTCTTTGACCTGACGCGAGAGCAAATCGAAGGCTTCGACGTTTTTATCTTCTTGGCGGGACTTTCGAATGATCCGATGGCAGAGTTCAGCCCATCCAAGAATTTTGTTTATAATGCAGCATTGCCTGCTTATCTCGCATATATTGCGAAGCAAGCCGGCGTAAAGCGATATGTTTATGCATCTTCGTGTTCTGTTTATGGATACACCGAGAATAATCTTTATGATGAAAACTCTCCTGTTACATGCGGCTATCCATACGGGATTTCCAAGCTTCAAGGAGAGCGCGGCGTATTCCAGTTACAGGACGAGAATTTTTCAGTGATTGCACTTAGGCAAGGAACTGTCTGCGGTTATAGTCCCAGAATGCGCTTTGACCTCATCATAAACACAATGTTTAAGTCTGCGCTTACTTCCAAAAGGATTACGGTAAACAATCCAGCAATTTGGAGACCACTATGCGACGTCAGGGATATTGTCTTCGCGTACCTGCGGGCAATTCAAGCGGATTCAAACTTAAGCGGGGTTTTTAACATAACCGGAGGCAATTTCACAGTCGGTGAAGTGGGAGACCTTGTGAAAATGGAAGTCGAAAAAATTTCAGGGATGAAGGTCGCGTTAGACATAAAGAATATTCAGGATTACCGCAACTATAAAGTCTCTACCCAGAAAGCGGAGAACAACCTAGGGTTCAAACCGGTTTTTACAATTATCGATACTGTCGATGATCTCTTTAACCATAAAGACCTCTATGGCGATTTCGAGAACGATGAGTTCTACAACATACGCACTTTCAAAAAAATCGAATGGTAGAATCAATTTGAAATTATGAACAGATTACGCGGGGGAATCATCAGTGCTGTTTCCTAAATTGAAGATGGTCGTCATATATGTCGAGTACGACCTCGAGAAATATCCCTCTTCGTTTGAACACCTCAAGTCTTATTTGAGTAAAGTTGGCGGCGAACGAATTCGTTATATTCGTGTGAATAACAAAGACACGGGAACGGGATCGAGAAATCTGGGCGACAACACCATTTACTTGCAGGGGAGCAATGTCGATAGGGAATTCTCAGGATGGCAGAGAGGGATTGAGTTCGTTCGCAGTAGCAATGTGAAATTTGACGTAGTCCTTTTTGTCAATGAGGCATTCGAGGCAACTGGAGCGAGTTACCTTAAGAATAGCAATATCAATTGGATGATTTTAAAGTCGCATGTCTTGGGTGCTGTGATCGGTTTTATCGACACGAGGTGGGAGAAGATACGCTTGAATAATAGGGGAGTGAGGATATGGATTAATACTAACTGCTTTTTCGTTCCACATTCACTCTTGACAAAAATGAGCACGATAATAACTGTTGACAACAGTTGTATGTCGAAATATCTACCTGAACAGTTTCCGAGCGATGGCGAACTGTTTGAACTGACAGCGCCGATAAACAACGCCTACAAAAACCATATGGTCGAATGGATCACAGAGGAGTGGCACAATAAGATCGATCTTAATGATAGGACGTGGCCAATATTTCGTTCGAAGGTCAAGGCGATGCTTAATGAGGCATCACTGTCTATTCGCATTCGCGAATTGGGGTACATCATACTTCCGTACAGCATCCCTATGTTTGTTTATAGAAAAATTCGTGGTGCTTTTAGAAAAGCAAAGAAGGCGGTTTTACAGGAGCGCCGCGGTTCTATAAAAGATGCTTTCCTGTCGAGCACCAATGATATTGAACGATAACGCATGGTTTATTATTTACCTGCTGGCACCCACGCGAAGTTAGTTTACGGATAAGCTTAGTCACCAAATTAGAAAGAAAGATTAGTGTAATGAGTCCTGATTCAATGCAGAATGACGGAGAGGGAACACCGTCAGATGGAGAGAGCAAAAGTACGTTCTGGCAGTTTCTCTATGTCCTCGCCAAGTGGAAATGGTTCCTCCTGATATGGTTCACGAGTATCATGGTGGTTATCACCGCGATACTCTTGCTGATCCCGAGATCGTATAAGGCTGAAGCTTCAGTTCTTCCGCCGAGAAATTCGAATATCTTGAGCGGGCTGTCCGGTCTCTCAACGGTAATGCAAAGTGTATCTCCATTGCTGAGCAGAACGGGTATAGGCTCAGCATCTCCGACTTTTACGTATCTCGCGATTCTCAATAGCCGGTCCGTGATGGATTCGGTAATTTCTGAATTCGATCTGGTCAAAGTCTATGGCATAAGCAATTTCCCGATGGAGACCGCCGAGAAACAATTACGCGAGAATACTAAATTCGACATTGATGAAAATGACGCACTGAATATTACGGTAATCGATAGAGATGCAACTCGTGCTGCAGATATGGCAAATTATTTTATCACACTGCTCAATGAGATTTTTACGAAGGTAAGCGTTGAAGAGGCCCACAACAATAGGTTGTTCATCCAGCAGCGGTATGAAAAGAATCTTGAGGACTTGCGCAGCGCTGAAGATACATTAGAAGAGTTCCAGCAACATTTCAAAGTCTACGACATGCCGCAGCAAGCAAAAGCAGCTATCACTGCCGGGGCTGATCTCGAGGCTCAGCGGATCGCCGCTGAAGTCGAACTCGGCGTGATGAAACAGCAATACGGAGAAGATGCTCCACAGGTGAAGCTGAAATCACTCCAGATCCAGGAACTAAACCAGAAACTTCAAGACCTGCAGACTGGTTCAG
This sequence comes from Candidatus Acidiferrales bacterium, assembly GCA_035515795.1. Taxonomy (NCBI): domain Bacteria; kingdom Pseudomonadati; phylum Acidobacteriota; class Terriglobia; order Candidatus Acidiferrales; species Candidatus Acidiferrales bacterium. The sequence continues at coordinate 241,399 of DATJAY010000002.1, forward strand.
GAGCGGACTTCAGTAAGGGAGCAGGCATATTGCCGGCTTTTAAAAATGTTCCCGAGCTGGGGATTGCATACCTTAGATTATACCGCGATTATGAGATCCAGACAAAATTGCTTGAGTTCATATTGCCTTTGTACGAACAGGCAAAGATTGAAGAGCAGAAGGATACTCCAGCAGTTATAGTTCTCGATAAAGCCATTCCGCCCGAAAGAGCTACAGTTCCGAAGAGACTATTCATAGAAATTGTGTTTGCCTTCGTTGTCCTTTCATCACTGGTTTATTTTGTTCATGTTCTGGAGAGGGTGAAATCCCAGGTTGGCGGGTTGAATTCCTTGGAGATAAAACTCCAACGGTACGCCGTCAAAGTTGCACGAAGGTTCAGAGTTAGAGAAGAAGTTCTTTGAGAAAAGTTTATAAAAACACGGCACTAAACATTGTCGCACAGGTGATCGTGATGTTGATAATGTTTCTTGCGATCCCACGGATAGTAAGAGGACTAGGGGATGTATCATTTGCCATATTGTCTCTAGTATGGACCGTGATTACTTATTTTACTTTGTGGGACTTAGGAATTGGCCGTGCGGTTACGAAATTTGTGGCCGAAAGAAAAGGAAAGAAGGAGAATAGCGATGTCGTGTCGGTTGTGATCACCTCCACGGTCATCGGCATTCTTTTAGGCTTCATATTTGGGGCGTTGATTTTTATCTTTGATTATCAGCTAGCGCATTTACTTTTTACTGTGCCGGCTGGATATGACGCGATTGTTAATTTGGCGTTGAGGATTGTCGCGGTCTCCATGCCGGTGCTCCTCCTGCAGAGTGTTTTCCGCGGCGTTGTCATGGGGTTCGATAGATTTGACATGTCGAACTTAGTCCAAGTTATTAACGGATTTTTGCAATGGGGGGGAGCTCTGGTCTTAGTACTCCTCGGGGTTGGCGTGCTCTGGGTGATTGGTTTTGTGATGCTCAGCCGGTTGATTACCACTCTTATCCTTTTAGCAATGATCTCTCGGATCATGAATTGGAAAGATCTGAATCGACCATTCAATTTCTCCTTAATGAAAGACGTTCTAGTCTTCGGAGGGTGGGCAATGGTCAGTCAAGTGATCAGTCCTTTGCTCCAGTATGCGGAGAGATTTATGCTTAGCGCCATGGTAGCAACAAGCATAGTGACATTTTATGTGGTCCCTTATGAAGCAACTTCTAAAATGCTGGTATTATCGGTTGGATTGGTTTCAGCTTTGTTTCCGGCGATGAGCGAGATGCATGGAGTAGGAGGACTAAGCCAAGAGTTCAAAAAGCTGTATAATCAGTCCGAACGAATCTTGGTTTTTACTTTTCTTCCGATCGGAGCATTCCTGTTTATTTTTACACCTGAAATCTTGAACATATGGATGGGGGGGCCTTTCGCGCAAAGCGCCCGGTTTGTTTTTGAAATTCTTTCCGTGGCATTTTTACTGAATTCAATCGCGCAACTTCCGTTCACAATTCTTCAGGCAGCGGGGAGATCGGATCTAACCGGGAAAATACATCTTATTGAATTACCGATTCATTTTCTCTTCACTTTCATAGCGATAAGGTATCTTGGGCTAGTTGGGGCAGCTATAGCAACCCTGTTTAGAATTATCGTGGATACGATTCTGCTTTACGCATTTACGTCAAGGAAATTGGGATTAGAAGTCGGAGTCTTCAAAGATTTTCGTAGAAACTTGGCAATGCCTGCTTTGTCTCTTGTTGGCGGCATGGTTTGCATGTTTTTATTACAACGGTTTGTTGCCGTGAAAGTAGTTCTTGGACTTATGTCGTTCCTGTTGTATGGTTTCATTGTATTTAGATTTTCGCTTGAAGACAGTGAAAAGAAATTCTTGATGAATTTCGCCCAAAGGAGAGTAAGTGCCTGAACTGACGCTGCTGACGTATGTATTGATCACGGTCGCGACGATTTGGTTGGGCCTGCGCGTTTACGGGAGATGGATCAACCACATCACTATCTATGGAATTGTCTGGGGGACGCAGATTGTGCTTTTCCAATTAAGGTTGATCAAATACTATGACTTTTCTCCGGAAACCACATTTCTAATTTTTGGGGCTTGGGCGGTTTTTGTCGTATCGTCATTGACTTTCAAGACGTTTTATTCCGGTAATGTACCGGCAACTCGGGAAAGAACGCATGAGGGCGTTGGGTTTCTTACGCCGGTTCTGGTTACATTCACTTTGGTTGGTGCGATCGGTACCTATCAGCACTGGCTCGTCCTGATCAGGCTTTTTGGAAGCATCAAAAATGTGATAATCAGTGGAAATGTCCTTTATACACTTCGAACTCGAGAGAGTGGAATCCCAGGCATGTGGCCTTATGTTGACAGCTTTGGCTTAGCTGCCGACTTTCTCGGAGGGTACTTTGCCGCGGCCCGTGGCCGCCCGATCCTTTTGGCTATGATTCCCATCGTTGTTCAGATAGCTAACGCAATCTCTGGGTTCGGAAGGTCGGGTTTGGTCATCGGCCTAATACTGTGGGGAACGGCATATTTCGTGCCCCAGGCCAACAAAAGAACAAGAGATTGGAAATCCTTGAGGAAGCGATTCTTATTGGTCACCTCTGTCCTTTTGATCTCCGCTCTGGGGATGGAGCTCATAAGGGAGTACAGGGGAACAAACGAAAGTTTCGCGGGGGAAACCGGATCGCTTTCGAAGGCTAAGGGTGTCGCTTTCATTGCCCCGTCGGTTTATCTATACTTGAGTTCGGATGTAGCCGTGTTGAACAAATTTCTGGATTATGAGTTTTCGGGAGAGACCGAGAATACTCCTGTTGGCGCAAATACATTTGCTCCTTTCTTTCGTCTCTTTTCGAAATATGGAATATCCGATTATGTCCGTGAATATCAGAAATTTTACAACGTCCCCGTGGGAACAAACACGGGAACGTACTTGCGCGAGCTGTATGCTGATTGGGGGATTGGTGGGACGATGCTTGCAGTATATGTCATAGGGGCACTCTGTTCCGTGGCGGCAACAGTTTATGATCGCAGAAGGACGTTGTCGTCTTTAGTGATTTTATCCCATCTTTATGCCTTTGTGTTTTTTACTTTTATGGTCATGCTATCTCGGGCGACTTATTGGTTAATCAGTCTCGTCGCATCGCTGATCGCCGCCGCCATTGTTGACAAGTTTTCCGTCAGGACAGATACATAAGCATGTCGGCAAGAAAGGATTCCTTCAATGAAAAGAAGAAGCATTCTGACAATGCTCCTCGTGACTACGGGCTTCAATCTATTTTCCAATCCTTTAAGGTGCCAGTGGGTTCAGACGAACGGCCCTTACGCGAACAGCGTTCACTGCTTGACATCGGTCGACACAGTCCTTTTTGCTGGAACAGATGACGGAGTTTTCCGATCAACGGATTCGGGTGACCATTGGATTCAAGTCAACAACGGTCTGACAGACTATTCAGTCAATTCCCTCGCCGCGATGGGCCCTAAATTGTTTGCCGGAACAGGGGGCGGCGTGTTTGTGACCACCGATTATGGGACAAACTGGAGCGCCATGAACCAGGGATTAACTGATTACGACGTGATAACTCTTGTTGCAGACAAACCAAATCTCTTTGCAGGGGTCTCCTCTGGCGTTTTCCTCTCGAAGGATGAAGGTGCCAGCTGGGGTCCTATCGACTCTGGAATTGTGAGGTTGTCAGTCACTGGCAATCTTACGGTCTCATGTTTGGCGGCGGCCGATTCAATTATCTGTGTTGCTGCTTTGGAAGGACTTTTTGTTTCCTCGGATCTAGGGACGAACTGGACTCTCACGTCATTAGATTGGGCGAAGGAGGTTTCAATAATGGCAGATTCAGGAAGAATGAAACTATACGTTCGTACGGCCTATGATAACCCGTGGGGTCCAATTTACTGCCTCGACAGCGGCGGACTCAATTGGAATTGCGTAATGTCGCAAGCGACTTGTTTTGCGGTTGAGGATACACTCCTTTTCGCTGAATCAATAGACGGAGTCTTCTATTCCAAGAATAGAGGGAGCACCTGGACGGATATTGGTGGAGGGTTTGCATTGGCTGCAAGTCGCGAAGTTAGTACCTTCTTCTTCGAAGACTCAATTGTTTATGCCGGAACTTTACACAGCGGAGTTTGGCGTTCAGAACTCTCATCCATTTTGTCAGGTGTCACTCCCGGAACGAATCATCTGCCCGCAGGTTTCTTGCTGCTCCACAACTATCCCAATCCGTTTAATCCTTCAACGGTGATAGATTACAAGTTGCCGGTTAGCTGCTTTGTCTCCCTCGAGGTCTATGACGTACTCGGCAAGAGTGTGGCCACTCTTGTGAATGAATACCAAAGGGCAGGATCCCATTGGGTGATTTTTCAAGCGAGCCAAATGACTAGTGGAGTGTATTTATGTCGACTCCAAGCGGGGACTTGTTCCAAAACCCAGAAAATTCTGTTCCTGAAATGATGTCCGTTATCCGTCCCTAGAAGAAAGTAATTCCTTCAACAGAAGCTCCTGTGGCACAAGGCTATTTGATGGTGTTCTGCAAATTAGATTCGTTTGCCCTTGGTTGAAAGAATCTTCTCGCAACTTCCTCTTTGTAATAGGAGGCCAGATTCCCGATCTCAGTCTGATATCCTAGCGCTTTTTTTACGAACCGCTTTGGAATTGGTTTTCTATTTCGGATAATTCCTGGAATGCCTTTTATTGTTTCCACGGTGGACGAGAGTATCCACATGGGATTCGTCCCGGTGAGCAACAACTGGGCTATTTCCACCGGAACACGGATTGCACACCTGCCTAATGCAATTGGGAATGGAAAGTATTTCCAGTAATACCAGATTATGTTCCTGTATGACAGCAAGCGGATCCTTCCTTTGGAGCGGGACACAGTAGAGGCGTTATGGTATGTCACGATGTTGGGAAAGTAGCGTATGTCATACCCAGCGCCAATAATTCTTGTGGAAAGGTCCACTTCGTTCATGTAGACGAAGAACTCTTCAGGGTAATAGCCAACTTCTTCGAGCACTTTTTTCTTTATAGCTGCACCTGCGCCGATAAACATGTGGGCAGAGTATCCTTCTGAATCTTGAGTGTTGTGCTCGAATCGATACCAGTTATAGACCTTGTTTTCCGGGACGTAGACCACTTCGCAAGCGATAGCAGCGACTTTGTCACCCAACCGTGCGAAAGCATCTACGATTTTTTGAATACCAGTTGCCTCTAAATACGAATCGTTGTCGGACACAACGATGATTTCGCCAAGAGCTTTCTGCATCCCAATGTTGTAAGCCTTCACGCCAGTATTTGTCTCAAGCCTGATGTATTGTATCGCTGGGAACTCAGCCGCCAACATACAATCTGTGCCATCGGTCGAGCCGTTGTCCACGACAATAATTTCGACCTTTCTGTAAGTTTGCTCGCAATATTTTTTGAGTGTCTCTCTAAGATCGTCTCTGCGGTTCCATGTGGCGATGACCACGCTTACAAGCGGCTCAGAGATATTCTTCTGCATCATCTAAAGTCCGTTTTAACTCCTTTTCCGTCAAAAATAAATCTGTCTCATGGAACTGGCAAGCTTAAGTTAGCTACCCAAGGGATTTATAAAAATATCGTGCGATAACCCGGTCCCTTTGTTCCACACATTTGCCGTTGTAATTTCGCCCTATGTCTGATATTTTTATTCCCATGAAAATCCTCCAGTTATCTCCTCGCATTCCTTACCCGCTCACTGAGGGTGGAAGCATTGGCATCTTCAACATAACTCGACAGTTGAGCGAAAGGGGAGCACTAATTTATTTTGTCGCCGTCTCAGGGAATCGTGACACAGACTGCCCGAAAGAATTATCAAAACTCTGTCAAAGTGTACTCGTCACCAAAGCGAGCAAGCGATACAGCTTCGCAGCCGCTGCAAGAAATCTTTTCTCTCCTGTTCCGATCAACGTAGAGAAATATCATTCTCGAAAGATCCTGAAAGAGATTATCAGCTTCGCTTCGGACAAGCAAATCGATTTGATTCATGTTGACCATCTCCATATGGCTTATTACGGGCTTGCTCTTGGGAAGTTGCTCATGGTGCCAGTGGCACTCAGAGAGCATAACCTTGAGCTCAAGATCATGGAGCGCTTCTCGGAAAGCTCCGGTAATCCTGCGTACAGAGCTTACGCCAAATCGCAGATGAAAAAGTTCTTAAAGTACGAGCCGTCGATCTGTGCCCAGATGGATAAATGCGTTATGATCACCGAGCAAGACCGTGACCGTCTTCTGTCGATGAGAAGGGATGTCGATGCGGTTGTGATTCCTGCGGGCGTAGATACTGATTTTTTCAAGCCAGCCGACTCCATCGGCGACGAAAACACAATTATTTACGTCGGCGGTTTAGATTGGCTTCCCAATATTGATGGACTGAAGTGGTTCGTCGATGAAGTAATGCCGATAATAACGGAGTCGAAACGAAACGTTAGACTAATCATATATGGGAAAGGTGATCCCCGAAGCGTCGATAGACTTGGTAATGGAAAGAATGTGATAGTCGAAGGCTACATCCATGACGTGCGTCAAGCTTTCATGAAGGGAAGAGTAATGGTTGTGCCGTTGCTTGCCGGCAGCGGCATTAGAATAAGAATTCTTGAAGCGATGGCAGCGGGTAAACCGATCGTCACAACTTCGATTGGTAGCGAAGGCATCAAAATTGAGCCGGGCAAGAACATTATGATTGCCGACACAGCGAATCAATTTGCTGAAAAAGTGTTGTTGCTGTTGAACGATGAAAATCTTTGTAGAACAGTCAGCAAAGAAGCGGGATCTTTCGTGAGCTCCGAATATTCATGGCACAGGATCGGTGATATGTTCTGGCGTGCTTATAATGAGATAATTGACAAGCGGGCGAAATCATCTAGAGATAACGCAAGGATGGGATCCTGATTCAAAGAGCCAATTGTGGGTGGGGTGGGATGATTTTCCATTTCTTCTTAATGGAGCCTACCACGCAGCATGGTAGTGATAAAATCGAGAGCAGATGTTAAATTTGAACCCAAGATATTAAAATACGTGGCGCGTCAACAAAGCGCAGAATGGATAATTAATGATAGTAGTACGGACGCCGTTTCGTCTCCCGCTTGGCGGAGGTGGGACTGATTTGCCCTCGTATTACAAAAAGTATGAGGGTTTCCTGGTAACTGCCGCAGTAAACAAGTACATGTACATCAATCTGAATGTCCCTGCGCTGGTCGACAAGATCAAGATCGCGTATAATAAAACAGAAATCGTTGGACTGCAAGAAATCGGGAAGATTGAACATGAGATCGTACGCGAGGCGCTCATATACCTCAAAATCTGCCAGCCACTTGAGATTCACTCGATGGCAGATTTGTCCGCCGGAACCGGCATGGGATCGTCAAGCTCTTATACTGTCGGACTTCTAAGAGCACTAAACGCAATGCAGCGTCGTCATATTTCAGTTCAGGAACTCGCTGAAGAGGCATGCAGAATAGAGATTGACCTTGTCGGGAAGCCGATCGGTAAACAGGATCAATACGCGGCGGCCTACGGAGGCATAATAGCCCTCCAGATAGACAAACTTGGAAATGTGAAAGTAACTCGACCTAGAATTGATCATGAGACCATCTATGAACTGGAGAACAGGCTGATGATGTTTTACACCTCGATACAGCGAGATGCCAACGAGATTCTTGGTGAGCAGAGTCTGAAGGCAAAAGTTGGCGAAGAAGTTGTTACAAAGGCGATGCATAGGATTAAGGAAATTGGCAAAGAGGTGAAGCTTGCTTTAGAGAATGATGATGTGTCGGGATTTGGACGACTGATGAACGATCACTGGCTTGAAAAGAAAAAGATCTCTGACAAAATGAGTACTGGAGAAATTGACAAGTGGTATGCAAAGGCATTAGGCAACGGTGCGATCGGCGGTAAATTGATGGGCGCAGGCGGAGGAGGCTTTCTTCTTCTCTGTGCCGATCATGGAAAACGTAAGGAATTGAGAAACGCTATGGAAGCTGAGGGCCTAAGATATATGGATTTCAAGTTTGATTGGGAAGGAAGCAAGGAGCTGGTCAACATATGAAACAGAAGGATGAGAATCTGAGACAATTAAATCGCAAAGGTTTGCAGTGAAGACGATGGTAAACAGATGTGCGCACACAGCAATCCATGAAATAGGTCTTGATCTTCCTATCAGGAGACGATCGAAGATTTTAAAAAGAGATGTGGTGGAGCGACCAAGAGATTGGTGGTTGGTCTGACGGCATGAGAAGGCCCGGTTTTCAAAAAAGTGCTGCGTTTTCAAGTCCCTCGCGTCTCACTGTGCTCATCACAGGAGCTGCCGGCTTCATAGGCTCGAACCTTGCCGACCGCCTCCTGGTGAAAGGATACCGGGTAATCGGCATCGACAATCTCTCATTCGGTAGCCTTGAACAGGTCCCTGAGGCGGTGGAGTTTCATAAGCTGGATATCCGTGATAATTCCATCTATCCATTATTTCAAGGATCCGATTATGTGTTCCATCTTGCTGCCAAGAATTGCATAAGTGATTGTCAGTCTGATCCGGTGGAGACTGCCGATATAAACGTTCGCGGCACTGTAAATGTTTTTGAAGCGGCAAGTCGAGCAAAAGTCAAGAAGGTCATATATGCGGAATCGTCTTCTCTCTATGAGGGAAGCAAGACGCTACCCACTCCGGAAACGGAGATTAACCCGGTCAGCTTTTACGCGATTAGTAAATTTTCTTCAATGTATTTCGCTGAGGGTTATTCTAGATTCTTTGGTCTGGCGACTACTGCGCTCAGATATTTCTGTGTTTACGGTCCAAGGCAGGACTATCGACGTACCATTCCACCCGTGTTCAGCGCATTCATAATAAAATTATTGAGAGGCGAGCGGCCTGTAATTTATGGGACAGGGGAAAAGCGTCGGGACTTCATTCACGTTGATGATGTCAATGACTTTCACGAGTTATGCATTACTGACCCGCGCACTACGAGCAAAGTGTTCAACCTGGGATCGGGCTCAAATCTCTCGGTCAACGAGATTTTTTCGATAATCGCGTCATTGCTGGGGTCACAAATGAAACCAATTTATCAAGGTGACCTCCCGGGAGAAGCCGTCGCGAATCTTGCCGATATCACCGAGGCTAGAAAACTCGGATGGGAACCCAAGGTGGACCTTAAAACGGGGCTCGCAACTTCAATCGACTACATCCGGAAGGAACTTGCGAAGGGGAACATTCAATGAGAGCCGTATTGCTCGCCGCAGGGATGGGGGAACGTCTGAGAGAGATTGTACAGACTATCCCGAAGCCGATGATAATGTATGACGGGAAACCAATACTTCAACACAACATTGAGTTGTGCAGACAATACGGCGTCAAAGAAATCTACATCAACACTCATCATCTTGCCGAGAACATAATGGAGTATTTCGGAGACGGTGCACGATTCGGCGTAAAGATTTACTATTCATATGAGCCGGAACTTCTCGGAACTTCAGGAGCTCTGAACAACTTCCGCCATCAATTGGATGGCGAGTATTTTTATGTGCTTTATGCAGACAATTATTCTAGATTCAATCTCCGGATGCTAAGAACCGCGTTCCAGCGGAACAAGTGCATCGGGGTAATCGCATTTCACTATAGGGATGATGTGCGGGAGAGCGGAGTTGGGGAATTCGATAAAGATGAACGAATTGTCCGTTTCCTGGAGAAGCCGGGAAAGGGGCTGACGACAAGTCATTGGGTGAATGCGGGTATATACTATTTAAGTCCAGAAATTTTTGATTATATACCACAGGGTTTTTCTGATTTTGGACGGGATGTTTTTCCACGGCTGCTGGAAGAGGGGGTCCCATTGTGCGGAATCCGGTCACGGATGGCATTGAAAGCATTCGATACCCCGGAGCTTTTACGTGCTTCAATCGAAGGTGGGAGTGAGTACAGGAGAGAAAAAGCACATAGGCATTAGAGAAAGGCCGACTGGTATCCCTTGATCAAAAATATTTTCTTTGATCGCGATGGAATCGTGAATGAGACAATACTGAGAGACGGCGGTGCTTTTTCACCATTGCAACTTAATGAATTCAAGGTCAAGAGGGAATTTGTTGATTTCTTTCGATCGATCGAGAAGAAAAAGCTAAATCTTTTCATCGTCTCGAATCAGCCAGATATTGCTCGTGGGAAACTGTCTGAAAGCACGCTGCGTTCCATGACGGCAGTGCTAGAGAGTATGTTCACGTTCAAGGAAATCTTGTACTGCAGGCACGACGATCAAGACGATTGCAACTGTCGGAAGCCGAAGCCCGGCATGATCGAAACTCTGATTTCAAAATATTGCTTGAAGAGGGAGGAGTGTCTAATTGTGGGTGACAGCTGGAAGGACGTTGCAGCGGGAAAAAGTGCCGGGATCAAGACGGTTTTTCTAGTGACTTCCTACAACGAAAAGACTGTGACGGATTTTGATTTCGAGGTGGAGAGCCTGGAAGACATGAATACGAAACAAATACTTGGAGGATAGCGTGGATTTTTCGAGCCTTTTTTTGTCCGAGAGTGCGGAAGTGTTGAAGTTGATTAACCATGATGATATAGACCACGTTGTCGGGGTTTTATATGAAACCAGGCAAAACGGCGGAAGGCTGTTCATTGTGGGCTCCGGTGGAGGTGCCGGGCACGCATCTCATGCGACATGTGATTTTCGCAAGTTATGTGATTTTGAAGCATATGCGCCATATGATAACATTTCTGAACTCACGGCGCGGGTGAATGACGAAGGCTGGGATGTTTCGATTTTGAATTGGCTTAAAGTAAGCCGGTTCAGTGAACGGGATTGTGTGTTTGTCCTTTCAGTTGGCGGTGGAAACGAAGAAAAAAACATAAGCTCAAATCTTGTACATGTAGTCAAATACGCTAAGAAAATAGGCGCGAAGATTGTAGGTGTGGTTGGGAGGGATGGAGGTTACACAAAACAGGTTGGCGATGCAGTTGTAGTTATTCCTACAGTGAATCCGGAACACGTCACGCCTCTTACGGAAGGATTTCAATCCGTTATCTGGCATTTGTTGGTATCCCATCCGAAACTCCAGAGGCATGGGACAAAATGGGAATCAACTAAATGAAGTCTCCAGACGTCGAAGTGATGAATTATGCGTCAAGTTTTACTATCTTCATTGTGCACATGAACTAATGAGAAAGATGACGTGCGGAATCTAAAAGTGAAGATATTTGCCGATGGTGCTGACAAAGCAGGAATGCTCGAAATGGCGGCAAATCCAAGCATTGCGGGGTTCACCACCAATCCGACCCTAATGAAGAAAGCTGGGATAAGAGACTACAGAGCGTTTGCACTTGATGTACTCAGGGTGATCAATGACAAGCCGATTTCGTTTGAAGTGTTCTCCGATGATTTCGATCAAATGGAGAAGCAAGCGTTGGAGATTGCCTCCTGGGGAGAGAATGTTCGTGTGAAAATACCGGTAACGGACACGAAGGGCAACTCCAGCACGCCTCTGATCGGTAGATTAGCGCAGCAAGGGGTTAAAATAAATGTTACAGCCATGATGACCCTTGAACAGGTCAAGAAAGTGGTGCCGCACATGCTTAACGGACCCGGGGGGTATGTTTCTGTTTTTGCCGGTCGGATTGCTGATTCGGGCCGCGATCCCGTTCCTATCATGGCTGATATAGTCAAGTTTCTTAAATCGTATCCATCCATTGAACTTTTATGGGCGAGCCCGCGTGAAGTTTTGAATGTTGTTCAGGCAGACCAAATTGGCTGTCATATCATTACTGTCACCAACGATCTCATAAAGAAATTGAGCTTGATAGGAAAAGACCTGGATGAGTTTTCTCTCGAAACCGTAAAGATGTTTTACGGGGACGCGCAAGCTGCAGGATACACTCTTGAAACCAAGAGACAGGCGGTTTTGAAATAGACGGGCCTTAATCCTGAGGTAGGTGCTATTCCGTATAAGCCTGCAGCAGTCGTTCTTGTGAAAATCTTTTAAAACTCACCAATGATTTTTTACTTGCGCATTACCAGTGGCAACCGATTATCCTAAATCTGGCAACGGATTTTACAGAGCAAAGTAGCTTGAAGATTGTGAGAATATCTTGAGTGGAGTTTTAAGTGCTAATTGAATCTATTTTCTGGGTGGTGTTGATCTTGATCGTCCACTCCTATCTGCTGTATCCGGCTTCCCTTTTGTTTCTCTCCAAGGCGAGAAGGCGATACGAGCTGGAGAGCAGTGATCGAGAGCCTATGAGGAGAATATCTATACTAATATCCGCATACAACGAGGAGGATACCATTTGCGAGAGAATGTCAGAATTCCTTGCCATCGATTATCCGGCGTATGACATCATCGTTGGGATAGATGGCGCGACTGATCGAACTTACGAGAGGTTGAGAGAATTTAACGATGAGCGACTTAGGATAATCCCTTTTGGAGTTAACAGAGGCAAAGTGTGGGTATTGAATGATCTTTGCCGATATGCCGATGGGGATGTATTAGTGTTTTCCGATGCGAATACCCGGCTCGACGCGCAATCCCTGAGGAAACTTGAGAGACACTTTGACGACAAGAATGTAGGTGGAGTTTGCGGGCGACTCGAGCTTCATGTAAACGATGGAGCAAAAGGATCAGATATGGAGTCCGAGTATTGGGGGGTCGAAAGCTGGATAAAGAAACTTGAAGGTGACCAGGGAATGACGCTGGGAGGTAACGGGGCCATTTACGCAATTAGACGCGAACTCTATGTCGCGTTTGACTCCCGATTGAGAATCGCGGATGATTTCATATTGCCGATGAGGTTAATTGAACGAGGATATTATTTCGTGTACGAACCTGAAGCACTTGCCTTCGAGAACTCTAATAGTTTTAAAGCCGAGTTCTTCAGAAAAGTTAAGGTGGGTGAAGCCATTCCGGGGACACTGAAATCATCATTGAATTTAACAAATCCACTTCGTGGATTTGTAGCTTATTCGTTCTGGTCCCACAAAATAGTTCGCTGGTTTGTACCCTTCTTGCTTCTTATCGCAGTTTTCTCAAATCTCATCCTACTCACGCATGGTGAATTATACGTTGATATGGCGGTCATGCAATTCACTTTTTACTTCTTGGCAGCGATTGGTGTAGCTGGATTGTACACCGGCATACAAATTCCCGTTGCAGCTCATCTTGGGTATTTCTTGATTGCCAATGTCGGTCTCGCTGTAGGTCTTGTGAGATCATTAATCAAGCAAAGGGATGCAAGGTGGAACGTCTCGAGAGAATAAAATCCAGACAAGGTGAGCCGCTATCATTGCTCACGGCGGACTTCCTTACTTTAACCATCGCCAAT